>JAEXBK010000015.1 GCA_023394035.1 Bacillota bacterium | reverse complement strand
GGTAAACGATGCCATAAGGCTTTCAAGAGAATGTAGTGCGGCTGATCCTGTTCTCAATGTCGTATTCGAAAAATGTATAGCGGCAGGTAAAAAAATCAAGACAAATGTGAGCTTTAATCTAAGCAGCGATTCTACGGCAAAGAAAGCCGTTAGCAAGGTAAAGGAGCACAAATCAGTAAGGAAGGCTCTTGTCATCGGAAACGGAATGATGGGACGGATGATAGCCGGTGATTTAGCCGCCTCAGGGATAGAAACGGTGATGACGCTGCGCCAGTATAAATACGGGGAAATAGTGATCCCGAAAGGCGTAGAAACGGTCATGTACCACGACAGATATGAGGAGCTTAAGTCATGTCAGGCCGTTATAAGCGCTACGGCAAGTCCGCATTATACGCTTGAGTACGATGAAATCGTGAAACTCGAATCCTCTCCGAGCCTTTTTATAGACATGGCCGTTCCGCGTGATGTGGATCCGAGAATAAACGAAATAGACGGAAAGCGGTGTCTGAACATAGATGATATAAGCGCCGGAACAAGGGAAGCGCTGAAAGAAGAGCAGAGAAGAGAGATGGAAGAGTATATATCCGGCAGTCTCGAAAAGATAAAACACTGGGAAGAATTTAGGAATAACATGGAAAAGAAAATATATGTAGTAGGAATAGGACCAGGCGGAAGTGATTATATGACTCCGCAGGCGCGCGAAGCAATAGAAAAAAGTGATGTTGTAGTAGGCTATACGGTATATGTAGAGCTTGTAAAGGATCTCTGCGAGGGAAAGACCGTCAGAGATACAGCCATGAAAAAAGAAGTGGACAGATGCAAGATTGCGCTTGACTATGCGCTTCGCGGTAAGAAGGTCGCTTTCGTATGCAGCGGTGATGCAGGCGTTTACGGCATGGCAGGCGTTATGGCCGAGGTGGCAGAGGACAGACCCGATGTGGAGATAGAGGTTATTCCGGGAATAACCGCAGCATGCAGCGGAGCGGCTGTACTCGGAGCACCTTTGATACATGATTTTGCCGTAATTTCGCTGAGCGACCTTTTGACGCCGTGGGAGCTTATAGAAAAGAGACTCAACGCTGCCGCAGACGCTGATTTTGTCATATGTATGTACAATCCGAAGAGCAAAAAGAGAAGAGATTACATAGATAAGGCGGCTGAATTTATAAGCGCATCAAGGTCATGGGATACTCCGTGCGGATACGTCAAAAATATCGGCAGAGACGGAGAAAAAGGCGTGGTATGTACGCTTAAGGATCTGAAGGATAATGACGACATAGACATGTTTACGACGGTCTTTGTCGGAAATTCTTCGACAAAGATTATAAACGGAAAGATGGTGACTCCGCGTGGATATAGGGGAATATAAGAAGATACTTATATTTGCGGGAACAAGCGAAGGTCATGAGCTCGCAAGGTATCTTAAGAAAATCGGGCATCTTGACGACTGTGTATTTTGCGTTGCGACGGATTACGGAGAAATGGTGCTCAAGGACGTACCGGGAGCAGATGTAAGAACGGGAAGATTAGGTGAGGAGGAGATACGCACTTTGATAGCTTCAGAAGGCTTTTGTGCAGTTATCGACTCTACACACCCGTTTGCCGTTATCGTCACCGAGAACATCAAAAAAGCGGCTTCTCAGGCGGGCATAGAGTATATACGCCTTGTAAGAGACGACGGAACGCTTGATGAATATACAGAAAAGGTAACATATGCCGATTCTACCGAGGAAGCGATAGAGCTGCTTAACCAATCGAACTCTAGATTTCTTCTGACAACAGGTGCAAAAGAGCTGTCAAAGTACGGCAAAATAAAGAACTTTTCTGATAGAGCGGTAGCCCGCGTACTTCCGTCTCATATGTCGATAGATGCCTGCCTTGAAGCAGGACTTGAAGGCAAAAACGTCATCGCAATGCAGGGACCTTTTACGAGAGAAATGAATATTGCAACCATGAAGCAGTACGGTCTTGATACTCTTGTAACAAAGAGCACTGGAAAGGCCGGAGGCTTTGAGGAGAAGGTGTCGCTGACGCGGGAAGGATACAATGTCCTGATAATAGGAAGAAGAGAAAACGAGGACGGTCTTTCGCTTAAAAAGGTCCTCGAAAGGCTGAGTGAGATATATGAATAAAAAATTTTTTCCTATGTTCATTGATTCTTCTGATAAAGTCGTTGTCGTTATAGGAGCAGGAAAGATTGCCGAGCGCAGGATAAAGACGCTTTTGATGTTTTCCTTCAAGGTCAAAGTAATTGCACCTGATATTTCGGAAGGCATATCACATCTTGCTGATGATGAACGCATAAGCATATGCCGCCGAGCTTTTGCAAGTGACGATATTGAGGGTGCCGCCTTTGTTCTTTCATGTACGGATGACAGAGAAGTAAATAAGTGCGTCGGTGAGCTTTGCAGGATGAAGGGCTTATACGTAAGCGTATGCGACTCCGCCGAAGAATCGACTATGTGGTTTCCTGCAGTTGCGATTAACGAAGGTCTGAATATAGGCATAGTCGGAGAAGGCTCTTCCCATACGGAAACGAAGAATACTGCGGCGCGAATAAGAAAAATGCTTGAAGAAGAGGATTACTGATGAAAATAAAAATCGGAAGCAGAGAAAGTCGTCTGGCTGTAGTTCAGTCGGAAATGGTAATGGAAGCCGTGAGAGCGGCAGCTCCTGATGTGGAGATTGAGCTTATCACGATGAAGACTACAGGCGATAAGATACTTGACAGAACGCTCGATAAGATCGGCGGAAAAGGCTTGTTCGTAAAGGAGCTTGAAGCGGCTCTAATCGAAAAAAGAGTGGATCTGACCGTACACAGCCTTAAGGACGTGACGATGGAAGAAAACGAAGAGCTTCCGCTCGTTGCGTTTTCAAAGAGAGAGGATCCGAGAGACGCACTCATTCTTCCTTTAGGAAAAGACGATATAGACTTTTCAAAGCCGATAGGCTGTTCGAGCATGAGGAGAATCACTCAGCTTAAGCAGCTCTTTCCTGATGCCGAATTTAAGAGTATAAGAGGAAATGTACAGACACGCCTGAACAAACTTGACAGCGGAGAATTCAGCGCAACCGTTCTTGCATGTGCAGGTCTCAAAAGGCTTGGTCTTGAAGAAAGAATAAGCAGGATTTTTACTACGGAAGAGATAATTCCTGCGGCAGGTCAGGGAATACTTGCAGTGCAGGCGAGAAAAGACATGGATAGGGGATTTTTGAGCGAGTTTGACGATTATGCAAGCAGGATCGCACAGGCTGCCGAAAGAAGCTTCGTAAGGACGCTTGACGGAGGCTGTTCAAGCCCGATAGCGGCATATGCCGAATTAGAAGGCGATATAGTAATAATTACCGGATATTACGTGGACGATTCCGGAAAATCATACAGGAAAACGATAAAGGGTGCTTTATCT
>JAEXBK010000146.1 GCA_023394035.1 Bacillota bacterium | reverse complement strand
AGAACATCGGAACGGATGAAGTTAAATTCGACATTCCTATCAAGCTCACGGCTGAACAGCTCGCAAAATTCAGGGAAATCGCCGGCGATGATTTTGTCAGAACCGATGATTATTCAAGGCTTTCGGTTGCTTACGGAAAGACTATGTACGACATCATGCGCCTTCGCGAGCAGAAGGTCGAAAACGTTCCCGATGCCGTAATCTACCCTGATTCAAAGGAACAGATAGAGAAAATAGTCGCTTACTGCGCAGAGCAGAAAATCCCGGTATATGTTTACGGCGGCGGCTCGTCTGTCACGCGCGGAGTTGAATGCGTAAAGGGCGGCATATCCTTAGATATGCGCTTGAGATTCAACAAAGTCGTTTCCTTCAATGAAATCGATCAGACTATAACCGTTGAGGCGGGCATGAGCGGACCTAAGCTCGAAGAGACGCTGAACGACGCAAAACTCCTTTTCGGAGCAAAACGCGCTTACACATGCGGACATTTTCCGCAGAGCTTTGAATACTCGTCTGTCGGCGGCTGGGTCGTAACGCGCGGTGCGGGTCAGAATTCGACGTATTACGGATGCATTTCGGACATCGTTGCCGCGCAGGAATATGCAACTCCGATAGGAAATATCAAGACGGATTCCTACCCTCGCAAAGCCTGCGGGCCTGACCTTAATCAGATAATGATGGGAAGCGAAGGGACATTCGGCGTTTTGACGCATGTAACACTCAGGATATTCAGACACATGCCTGAGACGATCAAAAGGTTCTCGTACATGTTCAAGGACTGGGAAACGGCGCAGGCTGCCGCTCGTGAGATAATGCAGAGCGAAGCGGGACTGCCTTCTGTTTTCAGACTTTCGGATCCTGAAGAGACGAGCATCATGCTTCACCTTTACGGCGTAATAGACTCGCCGCTCCGTCATCTTTTAAGCCTTAAGGGAATGGAGGTCGGCAAGATGTGCCTCTTCCTCGGATTCACCAATGGCGAAAAAGGCTTCTCAAAGAACGCTGCTCGCAATGCCGGCAGAGTAGCAAGGCGTTACGGCGGTCTGCCACTCACGGGTGCGGTCACAAAGGGCTGGGAAAAAGGTCGCTTCAGCGATCCTTATATGCGCGATACGATGCAGGATTTCGGCGTAGTTACGGATACGATGGAATGTACCGTCAACTGGAGCAACATGAGCAAGGTGCACGCCGAGGTAAGAAAATACTGCAAATCGCGACCTGATACTATATGCATGACTCACATGTCGCATGTATATCCGCAGGGGGCAAACCTCTACTGGATATTCATATCGAAGTTCAAGGATGCGGAGGATTTCAGGCTTTATCACGCCGGCATACTCGATGCTATACAGAAGAGCGGTGCTTCGATGAGCCACCACCACGGAATCGGAAAGATGTTTGCACCTTGGCTCGAAGGCTACATGGGAAAGAACGAGTACGATGTTTTCAGAAGCCTCAAAGCTCATTTCGACCCTGATAATATAATGAATCCGGGCGGCACACTCGGCTTTGATCTTGACGAGAAGAGCAAGGTCTCGAAGGACAGTCCGTTTACGGCAGACATATTCGGTACAAAATAATGAAAAACATAAAGACTGATGTTTTGATAATAGGCGGCGGTCCTGCAGGGCTTGCCGCGGCGGTATCCGCCCATGATGCAGGCGCGGAAGTCCTGCTCATAGAGCGCGAAAAAAATCTCGGAGGCATCCTAAAGCAGTGTATTCACGACGGCTTCGGGCTTGAACGCTTCGGTGAAAGGCTGACGGGTCCTGAATATGCGCAGAAGTACATGGACATGTTTTTCGAAAGAGAAATAAAGTTCATCACAGGCTGTTTCGTGACAGACATGTTCGAATGCGAAAAGACGGGCGGCTCAGGATTTCTGATCAAAGCTGTCACGGAGGACGGCATAGCGGAGATCAAAGCCCGCGCCGTCGTTCTTGCGACGGGCTGCAGGGAGCGTACCTCGAGGCAGGTTTTCATACACGGTACGCGACCTGCGGGTATATTTACCGCGGGCGCAGCTCAGAACATGATAAACCTCAAGGGTGAATTTCCTGCACGAAAATGTGTTATACTCGGAAGCGGAGACATCGGGCTGATCATGGCGAGGCGTCTCACGATAGAAGGTGCGAAGGTGCTCGGCGTATATGAAATAAAGAACGACCCCTCCGGACTTACACGAAATATAGCGCAGTGCCTCGATGATTTTGATATTCCGCTGCACCTTTCGACAACCGTTACGAGGGTATTCGGGCGTGATCGCGTGGAGGCTGTTGAAGTCGCGAAGGTGGACGATGCGATGAGACAGATAGAAGGAACGGAAGAAATAATAGAGTGCGACGCGCTCATACTGTCCGTAGGGCTGATTCCCGAAAACGAGCTTGCCGAAAAGCTCGGAATTTCTCTCGATCCCCGAACAAAAGGACCGTTTGTCGACGAAAATCACATAACCTCCGTGAGCGGAGTGTTTTCGTGCGGAAACGCGATGAACGTGCACGACCTGGTTGACCACGTGTCAGCAGGAGCGGAGGATGCCGGCAAAAATGCCGCAGCATTTGCCGGCGGTCAGGTGGGCGATGCGAGGAAGCGAGCTTTGATAAAATGCGGCAAAGGAATTGCGTGTTTTGTTCCGCAGCTTGTGGATACGAGGCGTGAGGGAAAGGTTTCATGCTATTTCAGGAGTGCCAAGACGCTTGAAGCTTCAAGGCTCGTCCTGATAAGCGGCGGCAAAGAGATATTCTCAAAAAAATACAGCCACCTGAGACCGCCCGAAATGCAAAAGCTCGACATAGATTTTTCTGCTTTCTCCGAGTCTTGCGGCGAAGAGATAGAAGCCGTGATAGAAAAACGCTGATTGTATAACCGCAAAGAGCCATCTTACGGCAATAATCCATTGCAATCACAAGCTTTGTGTGATAAAATTTTTCCATTATGTAATTAATATAGGTCATATGGTAGGAGGTATCATAGTGAATATTTTTGATAAACTTACGGCACAGCTTAAGGAAACGGATCGCACGATCGTTCTTCCGGACGGACCTGATCCGAGGATAATGGATGCGGCAGAGAAGCTTACCAAGGGTGACATCCTGAATGTAATTCTCGTAGGAACAAAGGCTGAATTTGAAGCGGCATCCAAAGAGGGCGACGTTGATCTCAGCAAGTGCATCATAATGGATCCTGCGGT
>JAEXBK010000043.1 GCA_023394035.1 Bacillota bacterium | reverse complement strand
ATACGAAGGTGCGGAAAGAACGGTGCTGATATGCGTGCCGCCGTACATGGACGAAAAGGGCATTGCCGAATACGAAAATGAGATTTTCACCGTAATAAGGGCAAATACGGCGGAAGGCGGAAGGCAGCTGCGTCACGGAGATTATCTCGGATCCCTTACAGGACTCGGGCTTGACAGATCAAAGATAGGCGATATACTCGTGCGAACCGGAGGTGCTGATATCATAGTGCTTACGGATGTGGCTGAATTCATATATTCGAGCTACAGGAAGGCTGCTAAATCATACCTCGAAATAGAAACCTTGCCGCTGAACGAGCTGATCGTACCGGAAGTGCAGAGGGAAACTCATAAGGATACAGTCGCATCGCTTCGCATTGATAACATGGTTGCGTGCATTTTCGGACTTTCCAGATCAAAAGCATCGGAGGCGATTACAAAGGGCATCGTCTTCGTGAACAGCGTGGAGCAGCTCAAGCCCGACAAAATGACGGAGGAAGGCGACAAGGTGGTTTTGCGCGGAAAAGGAAAGGCGATAATAACATCCGTAGGCGGCAGATCGCGAAAAGACCGCATTTACATAGAATACGATAAATACATATAAAATCTTCAGGAGGATCATATAATTGGACAGAACGATCCGTAACAATTCAAAGATGATAGATGTAAAAGGCTGCCGCTTCGGCGGCGGGCATTTTTCCGTCATAGCGGGACCGTGCGCCGTAGAAGCCTTTGATCAGATAAACGATATAGCAAAAAGCGTCAAAGCATCCGGAGCCGGTATGCTGCGGGGCGGAGCGTTTAAGGGGAGAACATCACCATACTCATTTCAGGGACTCGGCAAAGAAGGACTTGAGCTTCTTGTCGATGCAGGACATACACACGAGCTTCCGACCGTTTCCGAGATAATGAACGAAAGTGAAATCGAGCTTTTCGGGGATGTCGATGTGATACAGGTAGGAGCTCGCAATATGCAGAATTTCGGACTTCTTAAGGCACTCGGCAAGACATCAAAGACGATACTCCTAAAGCGCGGCCTTGCGAACACCCTCGAAGAGCTGCTTCTCAGCGCCGAATACATCAAAAACGGCGGAAACGACAGGATAATACTTTGTGAACGCGGAATCAGGACATTTGACGATCATGCGAGAAATACGCTCGATCTTTCAGCGGTGCCTGCGCTTCACGAGATGACAGATCTTCCTGTAATAGTCGATCCGAGTCATGCAACCGGAAAGGCGCAATACGTCATACCGATGGCACTTGCAGCTGCGGCGTGTGGAGCGGACGGACTAATGATAGAGGTTCACAATGACCCGGCAAAGGCACTGAGCGACAGTATGCAGGCTCTTCTTCCGGAGGAATTTGAGAATCTCATGAGGACCGTAAAAGAGATAAGAAAATGTATATAGATATAATATCTTCAAAATCGTATACACACAGGGCTTACATATGTGCCGCCGTATCGGAACGCCTGACGGGGATAAAATGCAGTGTTATATCAAATAACGACTCGGAGGATGTACAAGCAACTCTCAGAGGACTTAAAGCACTGATGTGCGCTCAGAACACAGCGAAGATAAGCTGCGGCGAGAGTGCATCAACGTTCAGATTTTTACTTCCGCTCGCAGGTGCAATTGGCAGGAACGCGGTCTTTGTTCTCGGGAAACGCCTGAGCGAAAGACCTGCGGATGATCTCATATCGGAGCTTTCACAGCACGGTATGATGATAGAAAGAGAAAGCGAAACAATAATATCGACTACCGGCAGCCTCAAATCAGGAAATTTCAGCTTTTCGGGAGATGTATCGTCGCAGTACATAAGCGGAATACTGATGGCAGCGACTTTGATGGACGGCGAAACTACAGTCACCGTCAAGGGCAATCCCGAATCACTGCCGTATATAGATATGACTATTGATATACTTGGCAAATTCGGATTTTCAGCAGTCAGATGCGAAACGCCGGAAGGCATGATATTCAGAGCGAGCGGAAAAAGAAACGGTGAGCCGCCCGAAACCTACCATGTAGAGGGTGACTGGTCGAATGCGGCGTATTTTATCGTATCGGGGCTGATAGGGCAAAAGCCTGTTACAGTAAGGGGTCTTAACCCGAATTCACTGCAGGGCGATATGAGGCTAATATCCATACTTAAGGAAATGGGAGCAAAAATAAATATGTCGAGTGATGCTGTCACATCAGAGCCGTCAGAGCTTATCGGCACATCTGTATGTGCTTTCGACATCCCTGATGCAGTACCTCCGCTTGCGCTTGCTATGGCACTTGCAAAAGGGAAAAGTGAGATAACCGGAATCGGACGCCTCAAGCTAAAGGAAAGCGACCGCCTCAAATCGACATCGGAGATGCTGAATGCGATAGGAGCTGATATAAGGATATCGGAAAGTGCGGACAGCCTCATTATAAACGGAAAGAGCAGGCTGCACGGCGGAAACGCAAGGTGCTTCTCGGATCACAGAATAGTAATGACTGCGGCTGCGGCTTCTGCGGCGGCAGACGGGAAAATATATATACACTCACATGAAGCGGTAAAGAAATCATATCCTGCATTCTTTGACAAATTGATAACGGCAGGTCTTGGCGGAAACATCGTGCTTGAGTGAGCAAAACGAAAGGCAAACGGATGTCATCAATATTCGGAAACAACATAAAAATATCCATATTCGGACAGTCTCATTCCGCAGCCATAGGGGTGACGATAGACGGCTTGCCGGCAGGATACAGGATAGATACTGACGGGCTTCAGGCGTTTATGGACAGACGCGCACCGGGGAGATCTGTTTTTTCGACATCGAGAAGAGAAAGCGATGTACCCGAAATAATATGCGGCACAAAAGACGGCATTACATGCGGAGCACCGCTCACATGCATAATACGAAACGAGGATGTCAGATCATCGGACTATGACAACATCAAAGACATGCCGCGACCGGGACATGCGGACTATACTGCGCATATAAAATACGGCGGATATGAAGATCATCGCGGGGGAGGTCATCTTTCAGGAAGGCTTACCGCACCTCTTTGTGCCGCAGGCGGCATTGCGATGCAGATATTAGCCGAAAACGGGATACAAATATATTCCGAGATTACAGAGATAGGCGGAAAAAAAGATGACTTTGAGAGCACCGTCATTGAAGCACAAAATGCAGGTGATTCAGTCGGAGGCATCATAAGGTGTACGATAACAGGCGTTCCCGCAGGAACGGGAGCACCTATCTTTGACGGAGTGGAAAACAGGATAGCACAGGCGGTCTTTGCGGTGCCTGCGGTAAAGGGGATAGAGTTCGGCGCAGGCTTTGATGCTGCAAGGAAGAGAGGAAGCGAAAATAACGATCCTTTCGCATATGACGAAGACGGAAATATCAGAACGTCAAAAAACGACTGCGGCGGCATACTCGGAGGGATGGCTGACGGAGCGGAAATCGTTTTTTCGGCTGCCATAAAGCCTACGCCGTCGATAAGCCTTGAACAGAAAACGGTAAGCTACGGAAGCGGCAAAAATGCCGATATTTCGGTAAGCGGCAGACACGACCCTTGTATCGTGACGAGAGCCGGTGCGTGCATAGAAGCGGCAGCAGCGATAGCAGTCATAGACATGATAAGCCTTTAGGAGAGCAAGATGGACATATCGGAGTGCAGAAAAAGAATAGACGGCATAGACGAAAAAATCCTTGAGCTGTTCGAGGAAAGGATGGAGGCCGCAGCTGAAATCGCATCTGCAAAGAAGGAAAACGGTATCGGCGTAACCGATTTAGGCAGGGAAGAAGAAATCCTCAGGCGCATATCGGCAAAGTCTTCGGGAGAGCTTGAGTGCTATAGCAGGATGCTTTTCAGATTTATGATAGAGCTGAGCAAAGAACGCCAGCGTAAGGTGCTTGAAACAGAGGAAACGAAGCCGGAATCGGAAGGCGCGGACGCTTCGGAAGTTAAGCTGCTTGTGATAAACGGACCGAATATTAATATGCTCGGCACAAGGGAGCCTGAAATATACGGAGACACTACATACGAGGAATTAATCCGAAATATAGCCCGGTATGCGCAGGAGCTCGGAGCAGAAGCCGACTTTTTCCAGTCCAATCACGAGGGAAGCATAGTTGACGCAATACAAAAGGCTATTCACATATATGACGGAATAATAATCAATCCTGCGGCATACACGCATACGAGCATAGCGATACCCGATGCTCTTAAGGCGTGCAATATACCCGCGGTTGAAGTACATATTTCGGATCCCGAGATAAGGGAAGACTACAGAAGGGTATCATATACGAGTGAAGCGTGCATCGCTACAGTAAAGGGCGAGGGCGTAGAAGGCTATATGCATGCGGTCAGTATATTAATGGACAAATTGAGATAATAAATATATCGGAGAAATAAAGCGTGAAAATATTCGCTGTAGGAGATCTTCATCTGTCATTTGATGAAAGAATAAAAAAGCCGATGGATGTGTTCGGCCCGAGCTGGAAGAATCATGAACAGAGGCTTAAGGAAAACTGGATAAAACAGGTATCTGATGATGATATCGTCATAATATGCGGAGATATTTCGTGGGGTCTCCGGCTCGATGAAGCCATGGCGGACTTCAGATGGATCGAAGCACTTCCCGGAAAAAAGATAATAACAAAGGGGAATCACGACCTTTGGTGGACTTCAATGTCAAAGCTGAACAAGATAAGCGAAAGCATAACCTTCTTGCAGAACGATGCGTATATTGCAGGCGATACTGCGATATGCGGAACGAGAGGGTGGATATGTCCGGGAACAGAAGGCTTTGATGCGCACGACGAAAAGATATACAAAAGA
Organism: Bacillota bacterium; assembly: GCA_023394035.1. Classification (GTDB taxonomy): domain Bacteria; phylum Bacillota; class Clostridia; order Peptostreptococcales; family Anaerovoracaceae; genus Eubacterium_B. Next base: position 91 of record JAEXBK010000043.1, on the reverse strand, counting down.
GAGCTTATGAGACTCAAGATGTCGCTTGACTCTGCGGTAAAATCGGGAGCAAAAAAGATAGCTGCCGCACTTCACTATCCGCCTTGCAACG
>JAEXBK010000126.1 GCA_023394035.1 Bacillota bacterium | reverse complement strand
AATCCACACCGCCCGAAAGTGCACAGAGAGCCCTGCCCGAACCGACCTTTGATCTTATTTCTTCTATCTTGTCGCTGACAAAGCTTCCCATTTCCCAGTCACCGCGACATCCGCATACTCCGCGAACAAATGCGTACAGCATCTTCTGACCTTCTACGGAATGCGTAACCTCCGGATGGAACTGCACCGCATAGAGCTTCTTTGCTGCGTTTTCCATTGCTGCAACCGGACATTTTTCGCTGCTCGAAGTCCGATCAAAGCCTGCCGGCGGCACCGCTATCATATCAGTATGGCTCATCCATACCACTGTATCTTCGCTTACTCCCTCAAATATCGCAGATGACCTGTCAACACTGATATTTGTATGTCCGTATTCGCTCGTTTCGGCAGTCGTAACTTCTCCGCCGAGAGTCCAAGCCATAAGCTGCGCACCGTAGCAGATTCCGAGCACAGGTATGCCGAGCTCAAACAACTCTTTCTCACAGTGCGGCGAACTCATATCATAAACGCTGTTCGGTCCGCCCGTCAGTATTATTCCGCTTGGCTCCATGCTTTTAAGCTTATCAAGAGGCATATCAAACGGATGCACCTCGCAGTAAACTCCGCACTCCCTGACACGCCTTGCTATCAGCTGATTGTACTGTCCTCCGAAATCGAGGACTATTATTTTTTCGTGAACATTTTGTCCATTCGCCATATGAATGCTCCTATTTATCAAAAACATCAAAACCGGCGGTGTCGGTCCTACTGCCGCCGGCTTTATCTCACTTTATCTCATCACGTTCTGGTTGGTGTCTCTCAGTATTACGTCGTGTGCACCGCCCTCGACGATAGATGTAGCCGAAACGAGTGTCAGCTTCGCCTTGTCCTGAAGCTCGGAAATGCTGAGTGCACCGCAGTTGCACATTGTAGCCTTAACCTTGTTAAGCGACAGCGTGACGTTGTCATGAAGCGATCCGGCATAAGGCACATACGAGTCTACGCCCTCTTCGAACTTCATCTTTCCGCCCTCTCCGCCGAGATCGTATCTCTGCCAGTTGCGTGCGCGGTTTGAACCCTCGCCCCAGTATTCCTTTACGTATGTTCCGTTGATGTTGAGCTTGTTTGTAGGCGATTCGTCAAATCTCGCAAAATATCTTCCGAGCATGATAAAATCGGATCCCATCGCAAGTGCCAACGTCATATGATAATCGTATACTATACCGCCGTCCGAGCAGATAGGAATATATATGCCCGTTTCCTTGAGGTATTTGTTTCTCTCCTCTGCAACCTCGATAACCGCAGAAGCCTGACCTCTTCCGATACCCTTCTGTTCTCTCGTGATGCAGATTGATCCTCCGCCTATACCGATTTTAACAAAATCAGCGCCGGCCTCAGCAAGAAATCTGAAGCCTTCGGCATCTACGATGTTTCCGGCTCCTACCTTGACTGTATCTCCGTAGTTGTCTCTTATCCATTTTATGGTTTCGCTCTGCCACTCCGAATATCCCTCGGATGAGTCTATACAGAGAATGTCCGCACCCGCTTCTACGAGCTTAGGAACTCTTTCCATATAGTCCCTGCTGTTGATTCCCGCTCCTACTACAAATCTCTTGTGTGAATCGAGAAGCTCATTAGGATTTGACTTGTGGTTATCGTAATCCTTTCTGAAAACGAAGTGAGTCAGTCTGTCGTTATCATCTATGATAGGAAGAGCGTTCAGCTTATAGTCCCAGAGAATGTCGTTTGCTTCCGAAAGCGTCACGCCGTTCTTTGCATAAACGAGCTTATCAAAAGGAGTCATGAACTCGCTTATCTTGGTGTCCGTAGACATACGGCTTACGCGGTAGTCACGGCTTGTAACGATACCTAAGATTTTTCCTTCAGGAGTTCCGTCCTCTGTTATTGCTATAGTTGAATGTCCGCTCTTTTCCTTGAGGGCAAGGACATCAGCAAGTGTCTGATCAGGGCGCAGGTTGCTGTCGCTTCTGACAAAGCCCGCCTTATGCGATTTTACCTTTCTGATCATTTCTGCCTGGCTCTCTATAGGCTGAGATCCGTATATAAAAGATATCCCTCCCTCTTTTGCAAGCGCAACCGCCATATTGTCATCCGATACAGCCTGCATGACTGCCGATACGAGCGGAATATTTGCCTTAAGTTCAGGTTCCTCGCCGACCTTATATTTTACTATAGGTGTCGAAAGATCAACATTGCTGACTATGCACTCCTTGCCCGTATATCCCGGAAGAAGCAGATATTCATTAAAGGTCCTCGAAGGTTCATTTATAAACTGAGCCATTAAATCTCTCCTTTCTGTTTATGAAAACAGGCGGCAATCGAAAAAGAGCCGCCTTCTTTTCAAATTATTTTATACCAACTCATGCCCATTTACAAGATTTTTTCACGCTTAATTTCGTGCAAATTCCTAAAAATTTAATAGAAATCGTTGCTTATTGTTAAATATATATAGAAGTGATATAATGCTATCAGTTCAAGTTATAGAACAAGATTAGAAAACAAAAATCATGGAGGAAAACTAATGAAGAAGAAATTGGTTATCGCTCTCATCATCTGTATGGTCTTTGCTCTCTGCGCTTGCGGTGGCAATACGACTCCGGGCACAGGTGGTGACAACGGCGGATCAGAAGCTATGGATGACCCTAACAAGTATGATGACACTATGACATCAAAGGACGGCAAATACGAATTAGCATTCGTAACAGACGTCGGTCAGCTCAAGGACAAGTCATTTAACGAAGGTACATGGAACGGCGTTAAGCTTTACGGCGGAAAGAACGACATCTCCTACAAGTACTATCAGCCTTCAAACGGCGATCAGGCAACTGACGACGACCGTTACAACGCTATGAAGGCTGCAGTAGACGGCGGAGCAAAGGTTGTCGTTTGTGCAGGCTTCCTTCAGGGTGCAGCTCTCACAAAGGCTGCCATCGATTTCCCTGAAACTCACTTCGTATTCGTTGACGGATGGCCGCTTACAGTTCCTAATACAGAGAATGTTCTCAAGAACGTAGCTGCCATCTCATTTAACGAAGAACAGTGCGGATACTTCGCAGGATATGCAGTAGTAAAAGAAGGATACGAAAAGCTCGGATTCACAGGCGGCGGCGGTGGAGAAAACCCTGCTGTAAACAAATACGGATACGGATTCCTTCAGGGCGCTAATGCCGCTGCAAAGGAAATGGGTAAGACTGTAGAAGCAAACTACAGCTTCCAGTACGGAGCAAGCTACCAGGCATCACCTGAGCTTCAGACTATGGCAAGCGGATGGTACACAAACGGAACAGAAATCATCTTCGCATGCGGCGGTTCTATGTTTGATTCAATCACATCAGCAGCTGCAGCAAGCGACGGAGCAGTAGTAGGCGTTGACGTTGACCAGTCCACACAGTCTGATACAGTTGTTACTTCGGCTATGAAGGGACTCAGCCAGGCTTCCGAATATGCTATCAAGAAATCCTATGACAACGAATGGGATAAGATCGGCGGAACACAGACAAGCCTCGGCGTTAACGAAGGTGCTGTAGGTCTCCCTACAGAAACATGGTCACTGAAGAAATTCTCCGTTGACGATTATGCCGCTCTTCTTGAGAAGGTAAAATCAGGCGAAGTCAAGGTTGATGCAAACTACCCTGCAGACGCTAAAGAAATCAAACTCGAAAATGTAAAGATCAACGTAATCTAATTAAATACACTCTTTTGGGTTCAGAAAGCTGCCTCATTAAATGCGAGGCAGCTTTTTTATTACCATATTATTGGCACTGTTTTTGATGCCCTGAGATTTCTATTATTGGAATTCATCGTCTTTTCCTTGAAATTTCCGCCATTTTCCAGTATTATTAAAATAATAATAAATTATACGGAAAGTGGGTGTTGATCACGAGTTCAGATTATATTATAGAAATGCTCAATATCACCAAGGAATTCCCAGGAATTATCGCAAATGACGATATAACGCTGCGACTTAAACGCGGAGAAATACACGCATTGCTCGGTGAAAACGGCGCGGGAAAATCCACGCTTATGAGTGTTTTGTTCGGGCTGTATCAGCCGGAAAAAGGAATTATCAAAAAGAACGGGCAGGAAGTCAAGGTAAACGATCCTAACGACGCTACTGCCCTCGGAATCGGTATGGTTCATCAGCACTTTAAGCTGATAGACGTTTTTACCGTTCTCGACAATATCACGCTCGGTGCGGAGACAACAAAATTCGGATTCATTCAGCGTAAGGAGGCTCGCCGTAAAATCGAAGAGCTTTCCGAAAAGTACGGACTTAAAGTAGACCTTGACGCAAAGATAGAAGATATCAGTGTCGGAATGCAGCAGAGGGTTGAGATTCTCAAGATGCTTTACAGAGATAACGAGATTCTTATCTTTGACGAGCCTACCGCAGTTCTTACACCTCAGGAAATCACCGAACTCATGGCTACGATGAAGGAGTTTGCACGCGAAGGAAAGAGTATTTTGTTCATCTCTCACAAGCTTAACGAAATCCTATCCGTTTCGGATCGCGTCACCGTTCTCCGAAAGGGAAAATACATCGGAACCGTAGATACGGCGGATACCAATGCTCAGGAGCTCAGTAACATGATGGTCGGTCGTCCGGTGCAGCTTCAGATCGAAAAAGCCGAGGCAAAACCGGCAGATGTCATAATGAGCGTAAGGGATATGGTCGTTCCGTCAAAAACTCATAAGGGCAACGCCGTCAAAGGCGCAAGCTTTGATGTAAGAGCAGGAGAAATTCTCTGTATCGCGGGTATAGACGGCAACGGTCAGACGGAGCTCGTTTACGGTCTTACAGGACTCGAAAAGATAACCTCCGGCTCCGTAACTCTGTGCGGAAACGACATCACTCATTCGTCTGTCAAACAGCGCAGTTCAAATATGAGTCATATACCTGAGGATCGTCATAAGCATGGTCTCGTTCTCGATTTCACTCTCGAGCAGAACCTTGTCCTTCAGAAATTCAAAGAGAAGCGTTTCCAGAACAAGGGATTCATAAACAATAACGCGGTAAGGGTGTACTCGGAGGATCTGATCAAGAGCTTCGACATCCGTTCAGGTCAGGGGTCTATCACTATCGCACGCAGTATGTCAGGCGGTAACCAGCAGAAAGCCATAGTTGCGCGCGAAATAGACAGAGACGAACCGCTCGTAATCGCCGTACAACCGACAAGAGGTCTCGATGTCGGTGCTATAGAATACATACACAGACAGCTCGTAAATGAGCGCGATAAGGGGCACGCGGTTCTTCTCGTATCTCTCGAATTAGATGAGGTCATGAGCCTTTCGGACCGTATTCTCGTAATGTACGAAGGTGAAATAGTCGGTTCCCTCGACCCTAAGAAGACAACGGTTCAGGAGCTCGGACTATATATGGCCGGCGCAAAACGCGATGACAAGAAGAAGGAGGCAACAAAAAATGAAGAATAACAAAAAGCCTCCTGTAGAAAGACTCGGCTCGTCCTCGTTCTGGGAAAAAGAGTCTTCACGTGCCGTCATAGCTTCGCTCATCTCCATACTCGCCGGTATGACCGTAGGAAGTCTCCTCATACTCATATCGGGTCTGACGAGTGATACTCTGAGCTTTGGTGCGGCAATTGACGGTATCAGGCTGATCTTCCTCGGCATATTCGCTACCGGAAGAGACGCTGCAGGTAGTCTCACCTTCGGCTTCAGCCCTGTAAACATAGGCAATATGCTTTTCAGAGCAACACCTATCATACTCACAGGACTTTCCGTTGCAATAGCCTTCAAAACCGGGTTATTTAACATCGGAGCTCCGGGGCAGTACCTTGCGGGAACGACCGCAACTCTGTTTATTGCACTATGCATCCCTACAAGCGTAGTTCCTGCATTTGTCGTATGGATTCTCGCCTTCCTCGGCGGAATGCTCGCAGGAGCAATCTGGGGTGCTATTCCGGGATTGCTTAAATCGCTTCTGAATATAAACGAAGTATTGGCCTGCATAATGACAAACTGGATAGCTGCCAATCTCGTAACATGGATATTCGAGGAAAGCAACCTCAAAAACAGTGCGGAATACGGAAAGACGGGATATATCTTCAAGACCACACACAACGGTGTTGCAACACCTAAGCTTGGACTCGATAAGATCTTCCCCGGCTCGCAGGTAAACGGCGGTATCATAATAGCTATCGTAATAGCTATATTAATATACATACTGCTTAACAAGACAACCCTCGGATACGAGCTCAAGGCCTGCGGTGCAAACCGC
>JAEXBK010000061.1 GCA_023394035.1 Bacillota bacterium | reverse complement strand
GCGGCATTTGCCGCTCGATTTTTAGTGTGAATAAGTGTGGTTTGTTAGAATGGTGAGGGATTGTTCCATAATCATATAAAAAAGTATCAAAAATGGCGCAGAAATTAAGAAAAAAGTGGATTTCTGGGATAATATGCAGGTATTATGTAAACTTGCAGATGGAAGACGATAATGGAGCTTTATATAAGCCCGTATTTCACAAGAAATTTTGCGGCCTGCACCTGCTCGCTGAGGAAGGACGGAACATAGCGATTAAGAAATATGCTTGAATCGCCTTTTTGTATAATGTTATGAGCAATCAATATGGTTGCATTTTTAGCATTGAATTGCTTGAGAAGCTCCCACGTTGAATCAGGTGAAAAATCGACTTTGTTTACACGCTCGTTAAGCTCCGAAACTGATGTAAGAACGCTCTCCAAAAGTGATGCGAGAAATGATTTACGCCTGTAAAGGATGAGCTTGTCGAGTGCGAATATTTTTGCGGCAGCCTCTGCCTGCTTGAGCGTGCGCTTATCAAAATCTCCCTTTACAAAAGAGTAAACATCGCCGTCATACACTTCAAATTTTTTCATTGCATCGAGATATCCGAGTCTCATTATTCTCCTCGTATTCATCTTATCAAATACAAGAAAATTGCCGAGGTCATCGCTTGGCTCTATGAGAATAATATCGTCTTTACGAACCAGCTCTGTGTTAGGATCAAATTTCCCCATAGCCTTAAGATAAACTGCAATTACCTTAGTCGCTCCGCGTTCAAAAGCCATATTGATAGGCATATTGTTTTCGTATCCGCCATCTATGAAATCTTTGCCGTCTATTTTGTATGTATGAACTGCGGGAAAGGCTGCGGAGCTCGCCATTATGTAATCTCCGAGCTGCCCTTCCGGTATATCCTCTTTCCAGAGATAATAAGGCTTCATCAGAGGGACTTCGACAGTAACAAGCCCGAAATCCTTTTCACTTGCACGTATGGCGGATTCATCGAGGTATTTGTCGACAAGTGTCTTGAGCCCTGTAGGCGTGGCGCCGCCCTTCTTGAAAAATTCGCGTGCATAGTCATGCAGCTGAGCATTTCCTTCCACATCAAATACCTGATCGGTCTCAAGCTCGCGCCAAAGATTGGCTGCGAGCGTCTGATCGCCTTGCATTACCATAGCACCGTTTAATGCACCGACTGAAACACCGATCACGATATCTATTTTGATGCCGAGCTCCTTTACTGCACGCCAGACTCCGCACTGGTATGCGCCGCGTGCACCGCCGCCGCTCAGAACAAATGCGGTTTTTACCGCGTTTTGACCCTTGGTAACCGGAATAACGGAAGGAATTATATTTACTTCGGTATTATTTGCTTTTTCCATCTTAACAACCTCAGCTTAATGTGGTAAAATATTATCAAAGTTGTATATATATTGTTAAACACAGTATATCATGCGAACTGCAAAGCGAAAAGGAGATATTATGGACAAGAGACTGCAGAAGATAATAGAACAGAGCAGCAGGATAGTCTTCTTGGGCGGAGCAGGTGTTTCAACGGAGAGCGGAATACCGGATTTCAGATCGGAAAAGGGGCTATACCACGCCAAGCAGGTTTACGGATATTCCCCGGAGATGATACTTTCGGGTCAGTTTTACCGCAAGAATCCGGAGCTGTTTTTTAAGTATTACAAAGAGAATCTGATCTATCCCGATGTTTTGCCTAACGATGCGCATAAAGCGCTTGCAAAGCTCGAAAAAGAGGGCAAGCTGACGGCTGTGATAACACAGAATATAGACGGACTTCATCAGGCAGCCGGGAGCAAGAAGGTATACGAGCTTCACGGGAGCGTACACAGGAACTACTGCGAGCATTGCGGAAAATTCCACGATTTGAAATATATTATGAACGAGAGTAACTGCCATACGAGAGTTCCGCTTTGCGAATGCGGCGGCAGAATCAAACCCGATGTAGTTCTGTTTGGAGAATCACTTGACAGCAGCACCATAGAAGCTGCGGTAGAGGCGATCACAAAAGCGGATACGATGATCGTAGGCGGGACATCCCTTGCAGTATATCCTGCGGCGGGACTTATAAACTGCTTCAGCGGTACAAACCTCATTCTTATAAACAAGAGCACCACCCCTTATGACTCGAAGGCTGATCTTGTGATAAGCGATTCGATCGGAAAGGTAATGAAATATTAATGAATTTTTTAGTTGTAAACGATGACGGCATTGAGGCGGCAGGAATCAAAAGCCTCGTTTCGGCTCTCTCAAAAGCGGGTAATGTATATGTATGCGCGCCTGACAGTCAGAGGAGCGGAAAGAGCCATTCGATAACGATGTCTCCGGGCATACATGTCAAGCCTGCGACCTTTGACGGAGCGACAGCGGCATGGATGACTGACGGCACGCCTGCCGATTGCACTAAGGTGGGACTGCAATTTTGCAAAGACAGAGGAATAGATATAGATATCGTGTTTTCCGGAATCAATATGGGAAGCAACCTCGGATATGATACTATTTATTCGGGAACTGTGGGAGCCGCAAGAGAAGCGGCACTTCAGGGATATCGCGCCGTTGCCGTTTCGGTAAACGGTCATGATGCTTCGCACTTTGAGGCGGCATGCAGCATAGCACTTAAATCTATAGATAAGGTGATAGCCGATTTGCCGGCAGAGATGATTCTTAACATCAACTGCCCGGATATTCCTGCAGAAGAGGTCAAAGGTGTGCTTACGACGCGGCTCGGACCTAATTTCTATGCTGACAGCTTCAACCCGAAGGGCGACATTTATGTACTGGAGGGGAATGTCCCGGACTTCACATGGCTCGGCGACGATTTTGATGTATCGGCGAATCAGAATAACTTTGCTACAATAACGCCGATAAAATGCGATACAACGGAGCATGAGCTGCTTTGTACGCTGAAGGGATGGGAAATAACTATATGACGATTTTCAGTCATAGCTTTGATAATCCTGACAAAGAGGAACGAGAAATTCTTGAGAGGTTCTTCAAAGGCTTTGATTACAGAGGAGCAGGCTATACATATATAGCAAACTATATTTGGAGAACGACTTACTGCCTTTGCTGGGAGGAGATAGAAGGATATATCTGCATGGCGGGAGCCGATTGCATTTCTGAGCCTACAGATGCAGTCATAGCGATGCCTCTTACGGAGGACGGCACATATGACAAGGAACGCTTAAGACGCGCCGTGCTTGAGTGCAAAAGACGCTTCGAGGAGCGTAAGCTGCCGTTCACGATAACTTTGATACCGGAGCATATGGTACAGTTTCTCGAAGAAGCGTTTCCGGGAGAGCTTTTGTTCACTCACGAGGAAAACGATGACGAGTACGTATATCTAAAGGATAAGCTGATCGATCTTCCGGGGCGTGCTCTGCACAAGAAAAAGAATCATCTCAACTACTTTCTGAGGAGCTTTGATTATGAGGCGAAACCGATAACCTCTGAAATGAAGGATGAGATATTCGCCCTTACAAAGAAGCTGTATTCGTGGGCTGAAACGGATGAGGATGAACACGAAAGCCTCATATGCGAATCGGAGGCCATCGAGCAGATAATGAATCTTATCGAAGATAAAAATGTTTACTCGGTTGCTATATACATCAAGGGTGAGCTTCAGGCCTTTGCAATCGGTGAGAGATTAAGCGAGGATACGGCAGTTGAGCATTTCGAAAAAGCTAATGACGAATTCCGCGGACTTTATCAACTCGTGTGCAGAGAATTCTGCAGAGCTTTGCCGGAAGAAGTGGTATATGTAAACCGCGAAGAAGATATGGGTTTACAAAACTTAAGAAAGGCAAAGGAAGCGCTACGACCGGAGCGCATGGAAAAGAAATACAACGCATGCTTTAGACAGGCATAGCTTTGTATATATTATTGGATATCGTAAAGGATAATAGGAGGTCAGATATAATGAGAGAAGTAGTTATAGTTGGCGCTGCAAGAACAGCTATAGGTGGATTTGGCGGTTCACTCAAGAACATCCCGGCAAGACAGCTTGGTGCTATCTGCATCAAAGAAGCTCTTAAAAGAGCAGGTGTTGCTCCTGAGGCAGTTGACGAAGTAATCATGGGTAATGTACTTCAGGCAGGACTCGGACAGAACGTTGCCCGTCAGATGATGATGGATGCAGGACTTCCTAAGGAAATCCCTGCAATGACTATCAACAAAGTATGCGGAAGCGGACTTAGAGCAGTAGAGCTTGCAGCTCAGATCATAAAAGCGGAAGATGCTGATATAATAGTTGCGGGCGGAGCTGAGAGCATGTCGCTTTCTCCATATGTAATGCCTTCGGCAAGATGGGGAGCAAGAATGTTCGACGCAAAGATGGTTGACGTTATGGTAAACGACGGTCTTTGGGATGCCTTCAATAATTATCATATGGGAATTACAGCTGAGAACGTTGCTGAGCAGTGGGGACTTACGCGTGAAGAACTCGATGCATTTGCTCTTGATTCACAGCTTAAGGCTGAGGCTGCAATTAAGGCAGGAAAATTCAAGGACGAAATCGTTCCTGTAGAAATTCCTCAGAGAAAGGGAGATCCTGTTATCTTTGATACAGACGAACACCCTAAATTCGGCTCAAAGATCGAAGGTCTTGCAAAGCTGAAGCCGGCATTCAAGAAGGACGGCGGTGTAGTAACGGCAGGAAACGCATCGGGCATTAACGATTCCGGAGCTGCAGTAGTAGTAATGTCAGCTGATAAGGCTAAAGAACTCGGAATCAAACCGCTCGTAAAGATTGTTTCATACGCATCGGCAGGTGTCGATCCGTCAATCATGGGAACAGGACCTATCCCTGCATCACGCAAGGCACTCGAAAAGGCTTCACTCACGATTAACGATATGGATCTTATCGAAGCAAACGAAGCATTCGCAGCTCAGTCGGTTGCAGTAGGAAATGATCTTGGATTTGATCTTTCGAAGCTCAACGTTAACGGCGGTGCTATCGCTCTCGGTCATCCTATCGGAGCGTCAGGATGCAGAATCCTCGTTACGCTTATTTACGAGATGCTCAAGAGGGAAGAGGCAAAGAAAGGTCTTGCAACTCTCTGCATCGGCGGCGGAATGGGAACTGCCCTCATAGTCGAAAAATAACAAATAAAGCAGCAAGAGAACCGGACGGGATTACCGTCCGGTTTTTTGTGCCTTGGGTGTAAGGAAGGAAAGAAAAACAGCGCTTACATGGCGCTGTTCAGAAAAATCTTCTTTATGTAGTACTGTGCGGCAAATGAGTAGCAGGCGTTCAGACAAATCCTACGCGGATCTGCGGGGTCATTCTTTGCATTTGAGATGCCGACTGCATTATTGCCGAAAACATCGCTTACGGCATATTCGAGCTTATCGCAGAAGCTGTCATATGACCGGCTCGGCTCTGTCTCGGTGACTGCACGGTGAATAAGGCGTGAAATTTCGTCCATTGTGAAAATTGATTTCAGCAATGCTATGACGAGTAAGGATGCGACTGCGGAGCGGTCGTATCTTTTTTTTACAGGGGGCTTGATAAACTCAAGCTTTACATAATTGTTGACCATCGTACCCGTTATAATCGGATGATTTGCCTGACCGAAGCCCTCGAAATATTTGCCTATTGAGGTGTTCACAAACTGAAGCATCTGATCGAGATATAGATCCATAGGTGGGAGCTCATTCCATCTCGGCAGAGATAAAATATCTGTATCGGGCATAATACCCTCCTTTAATTATTTTTGATATGCGTATATTACCATATAAAATGATTACGGTCAATGGTTGACATAGTATTAAAAATGCTTTAATATAGTTTCGTTAACTACATTAAATGCGAAAGGAACGGATGAGTATTTAATATGGAAAAGAACAAAAAACTGATTCGCATACACGAATACGAATACGCAAATGACTTCAGACGCCTTGTAGAGTATGCTGCCGAAAAATACGGAGAAAGTACCGCATACATTATAAAGAACAGAGATAACAAGCTTAAGGAAACAACATACAGAAATATTTCTTTCAGAGAACACGGAGAAGATATAAATGCTCTTGCAGCATACTTTATAGCTAAGGGCTTCGGCAACGATCCGATTGCTATAGTAGGTAAAAATTCATATAAGTGGGCGACATCATATTTTGCATGCCTGACAGCGGGCATAATTACGGTTCCGCTCGACAAGGCCTTGCCGGAAGGCGAGCTTGCGTCGTCAATAATGAGAAGCTATGCCAAAACGCTTATATACGATCCGGATCTTGAGGAGACCGTGGAAGCGATAAAGGCGGAGATAGGCGAAGATGTAAGGCTTATTTCTATGAGCGAGTTTGATGCCATCCTTAGCGAAGGACGGGATATACTGCAAAGCGTAAATAAGGATAAGCTTTTCAGCGAAATCGATCCTGACAAGCTTGCCGTAATCCTGTTTACATCAGGTACCACATCGGCATCAAAGGCGGTAATGCTGAGCCAGACGAATATCCTTCAGAATGCATATGATGCGGTAACGACGGAGGATATATTACACGGCGATGTGAATATGGCGTTTCTTCCTTATCACCACACCTTCGGTGCAACAGGACAGGTTGTAATGCTTTACGCAGGGGTGACAACGGCATTCTGTGACGGACTCAAATATATACAGAAGAACCTTGTTGAATATAAGGTGAGCGTATTTGTCTGCGTGCCGCTTTTGATAGAAGCGATATATAAGAAGATTCTTGCCGGAGTGAAGAAGCAGAAAGCGGAGAAGAAGCTTGCATTTGGAATAATGCTTACGAAGACTCTTTCACTTGCCAAAATAGATCTGCGCAGGAAGGTTTTTAAGGATATAGTCGATCAGCTCGGAGGAAGCCTGAGATTTATAATCAGCGGAGCCTCTGCGCTTGATCCTAATGTTATAAAAGGTCTTGAATACTTCGGTATTTCGGTAATTCAGGGTTATGGGCTAACCGAAACTGCCCCCATTCTTTCTGCCGAAAACATGAAGAACAGAAGGACCGGTTCCGTAGGAAAGGCGATGCCGCAAGTCGATCTTAAGCTTGTAGATGTCAATTCCGAAGGAATAGGACAGATAACTGCAAAGGGACCGAACGTGATGCTCGGATATTTCGAGAACAGGCAAGCAACGGACGAAGTCATAAAAGACGGCTGGTTCTACACGGGCGACCTCGGCTATATCGACAAAGACGGATATATTTTCATCAAAGGCAGGGCGAAGAATGTCATCGTTCTAAAGAACGGTAAGAATGTATATCCGGAAGAAATCGAAACACTTATCACAAAGCTTCCGTTTGTCGAAGAGGTTTTTGTTTTCGGACAGGAAAAGAGCGAAACTGATCTTGTCGTAACAGCGAAAATAGTATACAAGCCTGATTATCTCGAGGAGCATATGGGAGTAAAGACGCACGACGAAATCAAAGAAGTCATCAAAAAGGAAATCGATAAGATAAACGAAACGATGCCTCAGTATAAACATGTCAAACGTCTTATACTGACAGATCAACCTATGATAAAAACGACAACCGGAAAGGTAAAGCGTTTTGAAGAAATAAAAGGCATGTGACAATGCGATTAGTCCTTGACCGCAAGACGATATGATTCTATAATTGGACGGTGCAGCACTGCTGCAAGGAGGGTTCGTAACCATCCCCTCTTAAATAAAAACTAAGGAGAATTTAATAATGAAAAAATCTAAAGCAACTTTTATCACTGAAGCGGCGATGATTGCCGCTGTCTACGTAGTGCTTACCGTCCTTTTCGCGCCCTTCGGATTCGGCGAAATTCAAATCAGAGTATCCGAGGCGCTCACCATTCTTCCGCTTTTTACGCCTGCTGCCATACCGGGGCTATTTATCGGCTGCTTCGTAGGAAATATCCTCGGAGGTGCCGTACTTCCGGACATAATTTTCGGCAGTCTTGCAACGCTCATCGGAGCAATCGGAACATACCTTCTCAGGAAAAGATCAATATATATCGCGATTCTTCCGCCGATAATATTAAATGCGGCGATAGTTCCGTTTATATTAAGGTATGCCTATTCCGTGCCGCTGCCAATTCCGCTGATGATGCTTACAGTGGGAGCAGGAGAAGTAATTTCATGCGGAATACTCGGAATCATTTTGAGCAAAGGACTTAACAAAGCTTCAGTGATAAAGGAAAAAGAGAAGAAGTAAGTTATAATTTGCAGAGAAAATACTTTCGGAGGAAACAATATGCAAAAAAAGAAGGCCCTCATTATTATGATTACAGTGTGCATGGTTATTGCTGCATTTGCCGGAATCGGCAATGCTTTTGGCGCAGATGACGAAAGCACTATTCGGATC
>JAEXBK010000050.1 GCA_023394035.1 Bacillota bacterium | reverse complement strand
ACCCATGCCTTTGTATGAGCTCGAGAAAAAGTCACCGCCGATAAGTATGATATCAGGATTCCCCGAATTGACTGCATCAACCGCGGCTTCAATATGAGTTGCCGACGAGTTGACTCCGAGATGAAGGTCTGCTATCAAAGCTATTTTGTACGGTCCTGCTCCGCTTATCGCCACGTCATACTCTGTGACCTTTACATTCTTTGCCGTGCGATAGCCTGCGATGTTTACCGCTACGGCAAGTATAAGCGCTATCGCAAGCGCAGCTTTTGATGTTCGTGAGCTCGGACGACCAGCATCAAAATAAGGATTGTGACCGTGCCTTTTTTCGTTTATAAATGCACTCACCTTGATGACGGCAAAAACTATGAGAAGCATGGAAAACATGAAGATATAATAGCCCTGCCATATATTACCCGCAGCCTGAATCATGAATTTGATGCGTGAATCAGGTATAAGCGCACCGATCAAAGGTATCGCTGCCAGCATAAGAAACAGTCCCGAAGCCGCAGTCGTTACATCAAAAGCAAAAAAAGCCGTACGCTTTCTGTATGCTCCCGATTTTATGCCGAGCTCGGTAAAGCATGACAGATCCGCAACCATATCCGAGCCTACTGCCCCGCCGAAGTTTTTTATGTCTCGCGGGAATGCCGAGTTAAGAAAATATCTGAGCAAAATCAGCGAAACGAACTGCAAAATTAAATAAATACATATAAAAATGAGAGCTTTCATGGTTTCTCCTTAAGTTTGATGAATAGATTATATCACATGATATGGCTAATTGCGCTATGCCTTGACACCTATTTATGTCGGAAATATAATTGTATTAGTTAATTAGTTAGTTTATTCTAACCAAGGCGATATATTATTTAGGAGGTGGCTATCATGCCCTTGATAGATATAAAAAATGTCACGAGGATATACCAATCGGGAGATCACGAGCAGCGGGCGCTTGACGGAATCAGCCTGAGCCTTGACGAAGGTAAATTTGCCGTAGTTCTCGGTGAGAGCGGCGCGGGAAAAAGCACGCTTCTCAATCTTCTCGGCGGGCTGGACAGCCCAAGCTCAGGTTCTATAAAAGTTCAGGGAAACGATATAGCTTCTCTCTCAAGAGCCGAGCTTTCGGAGTATCGAGCCTCGACCGTCGGCTTTGTTTTTCAATTCTATAATCTGATACCTACGCTGACGGCTTTGGAAAATGTAGCACTTGTAAAGGAAATCGTTTCATCGTCATTCCCTGCCGAAAAGATGCTCGAAGAGGTCGGGCTTGCAGATCATATGGAAAAATTTCCGGCACAGCTTTCCGGCGGCGAACAGCAGCGCGTTTCGATAGCTCGTGCGCTTGCAAAAAATCCGAAAATAATTCTATGCGATGAACCGACCGGCGCACTCGATTCCGACACAGGCGTTATAATCCTTAAGCTGCTCCTTTCCATGGCAAAAACTTACGGCAAGACTATAATAGTTGTTACTCACAACAGAAATATCGCGGAAATGGCTGATGTCGTCATCAGACTCAAAAACGGCAAAATTACCTCATTTGAAGAGCAGGCTTCTCCTCTTTCTGCCGATGAAGTGGAGTGGTAATATGCTTACTAAGAAATTTTTCAGAACCATCAGGCAATACGCCGCTCAGTTTATCTCAATGACGATCATGATCGCAATAGGCACGGGCGTCTTTCTCGGCTTCAGCATAGAATGGCAGACTATAAGAATGAACGCAGATAAGCATTTCAGCGAAACAAAATACGCTGACTACAGGCTCTATTCCGCCGAAGGCTTCAGTCCGGACGACCTCGATAAAATATCAAAAATTGATAGCATCAAAGCCGCTACTCGCTTCCTTTCTTTCAATGCCGATCTTAAGAGCAGCGATAAAAGTCTCGCTGTCGCCGTTTCCGAGGATTACAACGTATCCATAATGCACATCACGGAAGGAAGCCCTTATTCCGGCTCCGGCAAGGGCATATGGCTCTCCGACAGATTTGCCGCAGAAAATGATATAAAGGTGGGCGATACGCTTAAGCTGAAATACGGCAACATTTCTATAGATCAAAGGGTCGAAGGTCTTGCAAAAAGCGGAGAATTCACTATATGTACAGGCTCGGAGGCACAGATCATGCCTGATTACAAGGTATTCGGCTTTGCGTATACCACTCCTTCCGTAATCTCAGATGCCATGCACGGTCACGAAATTTATAGCAGTGTATATATTCTTTCAGACAGCTCCAAGGACGAAATAAAGAAAGCCGTTTCCTCCACACTTTCGCGCGATGTACTCGTATCGCCTAAAAGCGATCACATTTCTTTCAGCGGTGTTGAAAGTGAAATTGAAGAAGGCAAAACGATGAGCTCCGTGCTCCCTGTCTTTTTCCTGATAATCGCCGTGCTTACGATGATAACGACTATGCACAGAATATCTGCAAACGAAAAGACGCAGTGCGGAACGCTGATGGCACTCGGATTCAGCGACAGAAAGATACTCCTTCACTATTCCATGTACGGCTTCATAATATCTTCAATCGGAACGATTCTCGGAGTTTTGCTCGGATTTCTCCTCGCATACGTGATAATAGAGCCGAGCGGGACAATGGCTATATATCTCGATTTCCCTGATTGGAAGCTTGAGATGCCTTCGTTCTGCATTCCTCTTTTGATTGTACTCATAGCTTTTATAACACTTTCAAGTGCACTCTCCTTCAGAAAAATGCTTTCAGGAACGCCTTCCGAGGTTCTGAAGCCGTACTCGCCGAAAAAAATGAAACGCCTTCTCCTTGAGGGAACCCGTGCATTCAAATCGCTTTCATTCGGAGCTAAATGGAATCTCAGGGATATTTTCAGGCACAAATCGAGATCGCTCATGACAGTAATTGGAGTAACGGGCTGCATGATACTTCTTTTAGGCGGACTCGGTATGCGCGACAGCCTGAAGAGCTTTATTTCCACCCTTAACGATGACATATCGAACTACAACACCAAGCTCGAAATTTCTGTCGGGCATGACAACTCGGAAGCACTTGCCCTTGCAGAATCCCTTAACGGCGAAGTTTCATCGCTTGCCGCCGTTGAAACAGAGGGCAAAATCGCATCACTTGAAGTCTATGACACATCAAAAGACAAAATACGCTTCATCGGTCAGGAGGGTGAGCAAATAGACATAAAATCGGACGGTGCATATCTTTGCCTGCGCCTTTCGGAAGGCCTAAGTGTCGGTGATACCGTCACCTTCTCACACTACGGCAGCGAAAAGAAATACAGTGTTAAAATTGCGGGATTTTTCAGGTCGCTTACGGCAAAGAGCATAGTTATATCAAAAGAATATGCAGATAAGCACGATATACCGTATAGCATAAGCTCGATATACACGGATCGAGCCCCGAACGATATAGAAAAGTCCGAGCTGATTTCGAGTATTCAGGCAAAATCAGTTACGATGAAGACTTTCGATAAGTTTATGGAGCTTATGAACAAGATGGTACTGGTTCTCATTTTTGCCGCCATAATACTCGCCGCAGTTGTTCTGTATAATCTCGGGGAGATGAGCTATATCGAGCGTTATCGGGAGCTTGCGACTCTGAAAGTTGTCGGCTTTGGCGACAAAATCATATCTTCACTTCTTATTACACAAAATATGTGGATAACCTTGTTCGGCATAATTGTGGGCATCCCTGCCGGAAAATGGGTGCTTGTACTTCTCGTAAATACGCTCGGCGATGATTACGAAATCAGTGTTAAGATAAGCCCGCTTTCATATGTATTCAGCATAGGTGTAGCAGCAGGCGTTTCACTGCTCATCGCTTACCTCATAGCGAACAAAAACAAAAATATAGATATGACATCATCGCTGAAAAGCGAGTAGCCTCAGACCTCACGAAAAAAGGGACTGCCTCATATACACAATCGAGGCAGCCCCTTTGATTTTATCATCAATATCCCATGAAGTTATCCGTTTTGATGTTTTCCTTCTCAATGCCGAGATCAACGAGCGTCTGCGTGAATGCGGCGTTCATTCCCGGTGATCCTGCAATAAGATATTCCGATTCGTTTCCGAATTTCTCTGCATAATCATTGGTAGAACCTGTAAACTCGTCGCGTTCCGATACGAAACGAATATCGAGGTTCGGCATCTTTGCTTTGAGCTCTTCCCAAAGCTCGTCATAAGCGTATTCGCCTCTGTCATCAGAGTAAATTACCGTAAAAGCATGATTTTCGTCGTTGTTTTCCGCATAATGTCTGAGAAGTGAGCGAATCGGTGTAATGCCTATACCTCCTGCGATTGCAATCGACATTTTGTATTTTTCCATATCGAAATCAAAGCTTCCGAGAGGTGCTGCTATTTCGATCTTATCACCGACTTTGATGTTCTTCAGGAGATGATCCTTAAAGCCCGAATGGAGCTCGCCGATTCTCGTCGTAAACATGAGGAATTCGTCCTGAGGAGCAGATGCTATCGTAAATATTCTGCTGTCTCTGTCTCCCTCTACAAGCTTATAGTCTTTGATTTTGAACATTGCATGCTGTCCGGCCTTCCATGTGTAGCCTTCCGGAATGTCCATAATGTAGCTGTAGGAATCGCTCGATTCCTGAACTATCCTTCTGAGCGTTGTTTCGTAAAAATTCATAATGTCTCCTTTTCCCTCAAAGCGCACTCTTATAAGCTGATTATGTTACTAATTTACACTAATTATACTCGCGGTAAACATATAAAACAAGGACGCTTTGAAATTACGAAGCGTCCTGAATTTTATTTTTTAAGCCTCTTATCTGTCTTTGCTGCGAGCTTTGTTCCCGCGCTCTGAAATATCTGTACGAGTATGACGAGAAGTATAACTGCCGCAAGCATCACGAGATACTTGTACCTGTAATAACCGTAGTTTATAGCTATCTTACCAAGCCCTCCGCCGCCGATTATTCCGCTCATCGCAGTATATCCGAGTATCGTCGTAACCGCAATGGTGAAATTTGAAATCAGCGAAGGCACGCTTTCAGGAATCATAACTTTTGTTATTATCTGCATCGGACTTGCTCCCATAGAAACGGCAGCCTCGACTACATTCGGATCAACCTCTCTTATGCTTCCCTCGACAAGTCTTGCAACAAAAGGAAAGGCTGCGATTACGAGCGGCACTATTGATGCCTCCGTTCCTACAACAGTTCCGACTATGAGCCTCGTAACAGGGAATATCAGTATCATCAAAATCAGAAACGGCACGCTTCTGAGTAGGTTTATCAAGGTGTTCAGGGTTCCCATAAGCCATGACGGCAAAGGTCTGATGCCGTTTTTCTCGCCCGTTACGAGTATTACGCCAAGCGGAAGTCCTATAATAATTGCAAACACCGTAGCAAGCACTGTCACATAAAAAGTTTCCCATGTTGCAAGCGGAATTTCGGTTCTCAATATATCAAGAGCCTCTTGAACATTTTCGGGATCGAACAAAGTACCCATATCTATTCAGCCGCCTTTCTCAGTGCTTCTTCATCTTCTACATTCGCTATGATACCCGGTACGGATGAGAAAAATTCACGGGTATCCTTTATCTTCGCTTCATCATCAGGTATTCTGAGAAGCATTTTCCCGTACATTCTACCTCCTACCGATCTCGTAGCTGCATATACTATGCTTGCGTGAACATCCTTTTCCACTGCAAGATTGGCAATCAAAGGAGAATCCGTAGCTTCAGCATCGTTAAATGATACGGAAATTATCTTGTAGCCTTCCTTTACAGCAGCGATTCCCTGCTCACCTCTGTCCGGGAAAACAAGACGCTTTGCAGCTTCCGATTTAGGATCGGCAAAGATATCGGAAACCTTGCCTTCTTCCGCAACTCTTCCGTGATCGAGAATTGCGACACGGTTACATACCTTTTCAACCACTGACATTTGATGCGTTATAACGACTACGGTTATGCCAGTGCGTCTGTTTATTTCGCTTATCAAATCAAGTATCTGGTTCGTCGTCTTCGGGTCGAGCGCACTTGTAGCCTCATCACACAAAAGCACTTTAGGATTTGTGGCAAGCGCTCTTGCTATAGCTATCCTCTGCTGCTGACCGCCCGAAAGCTGTGCGGGATACACTTCTGCCTTATCCGGAAGTCCAACGATTTCGAGAAGCTCTCTGCCGCGTTTTTCCGATTCAGCTTTGCTCTTGCCTTCAAGACGAAGAGGAAAGCAAATATTTTGCAGACATGTCTTCTGCATGAGCAAATTAAAATGCTGAAATACCATCGCTATTTTTCGCCTGACGGAGCGCAAATCCTTCTCGGAAAGCACACCGATGTCGGTTCCGTCAATACAAACGGTTCCCGCTGTCGGACGTTCGAGCATGTTTATACATCTGACGAGGGTGCTTTTGCCTGCACCGCTCATTCCTATAATGCCATAGATATCGCCATCATTTATTGTGATGGCGATATCGTGAAGTGCAGAGACCTGCGTATCTTTTGTTTCAAATGTCTTGGAAAGTTTCTTAATCTCTATCATATCAGTTTAATTTCTTCAGTCCTTCGAGTGAAGCCGACTTGCCTGCATAAAGCCCCATCGGCTCGTTATGAACTGCCGCTACTGCAACTACATTCGTTCCGTTTTCCTTGTTAAAGTCATCGAGATAAGGCTGATGCTGGAAGAAGTTTGCATCGATTTCCCCGCTGTCTACCACTTTATTCGGCTGAACATAGTCCGTAAACTCTTTGATTTCGAGGTTTACATCCTTCTCTGAAAGTATCTCTTTTACAACCTTCAGGATGTCTGCATGAGGTGTAGGCGAAGCTGCTATAGTGATCGTTTCTCCCTTTAGCTTTCCATAATCAACGGAAGCATCAAAGCCGTCTGTCGGTGTCTCTACCGCGCTTACGACCGCACCGTCATATTCTTTTCCTATGAAGTCCACGACCTTCTTGCTCTTTACGGCAGCGACGAGGGCTTTGATCTTGTCACTGTTCTCGGTTCCCGATTTGACCGCTACTATGTTAACATAGTTTGCGGCACTTCCTTCTATAACGAGTGAATCCTTAACAGGATTGAGACCTGCGTCAATTGCGTAGTTCGAATTTATGATTCCGAAGTCCACATCCTTAAGTGTGCTTGGGATCTGCGGAGCCTCTATTTCCTTAAACTCTATTCCGTTTGCATCTTCTATATCTCTTATAGTCGCGTTTATTCCGGCTCCGTCCTTGAGTTTGATATATCCGTTTGCCTCAAGGAGCAGAAGTGCTCGCGCTTCGTTTGTCGTATCGTTAGGAACCGCGATCGTTATCTTGCCGCTTCCGCCTCCGCCTGATGTACTGCCTCCGCAGCCTGCAAGCATCGCCATCATCACCAAAATCGTCTCTATTATCAAAAGCGCTCTGCGTTTGTTTGTTTTCTTGTTCATTTTGTCATTCCTCCTGTCATTTATTTTTTTGACATTGAAAGAATATCATCTTTTGCGGCTTTGCGATAATACAAGAACTCTATGATGATATATAGGTAAAAGCTATAGCTTATGCCCTTGTTCATAATATCGGCAAATCATCGTTCTTTAATAATTCATCAAATATCGAATGATAGATGTGTTCTGTGCCGCTTATATCAAGCCAGCAGTCCATACCATACGGTAAACTACATAACCTTTTTCACATGTAGCATACCACACGGGACAAAATCAGCATACTTTATATTGAAAATGATTATGGTGTTCCCCCGATCGACTCCAACAGGCCAAGTGGTTGCCTGACCAACCTTACATCCACCAAGTTTCATATACTCCAAAAGGAGCCCCTTGCCAGCGGCTCTATGTATAGCACCATCAACGCCGCCACCCCCAAGAAGAGTGGAGTTGGCGGCGTTGACTATAGCATCACATTTAATTTTAGTTATATCGTTTCGTACAATTTTAATTGGTATATTTCTTTAAATATTTGCCTTTCCAATATTATGTGTAATAAATGCCTCTGCTGGATTGCTCGGATTATAACTTATTGTAGCAGAACTTCC
>JAEXBK010000024.1 GCA_023394035.1 Bacillota bacterium | reverse complement strand
GTAAGTAGGCTGTATTAGTAGGCAGCAAAATTAATTGCGAAGGGTGACCCGAGCAGGAAAGAGGAAAAAGCATGAAGGAAGGAATCCATCCTGAATATGTGGAATGTAAAGTAACTTGCGCATGCGGAAACGAATTCATTACGAAATCGAATAAGCCTGAAATGAGGCTCGACGTATGCTCGGCATGCCATCCGTTCTTTACAGGTCAGCAGAAATTCATCAATCGCGGCGGACGCGTTGAGAAATTTAAGAGCAAATACAATCTCGACTGATCCACAATGGGAAAACAGACGACTCGGATATCCTCCGGGTCGTTTTTCATATGAAAATTTGGTAGGGGTGAGCGCGAGAATTAACAAGCGACAAGGCAGGCTTTAGGTGCCTAAGATGTGAGCTGCCTTTGTGTGCGGGCTAACCCGGCGGTAGAAATCGGTAGTAAACAGAAAAAAAATCGAAAAACAGCCTGTTTTGAGAGAAAAAAATTGAAATACAGACAGCATGTCTTGAGGAACAACATTCACATTATCAGTGAACCCTAAGAACCAGCAGGCAGCACCCACGAAAATCGCATGACAGCAGAAATAC
This sequence comes from Bacillota bacterium, assembly GCA_023394035.1. Taxonomy (GTDB): domain Bacteria; phylum Bacillota; class Clostridia; order Peptostreptococcales; family Anaerovoracaceae; genus Eubacterium_B. Next base: position 2,027 of record JAEXBK010000024.1, on the reverse strand, counting down.
GTGCTTTTTAATTATTACATAATATGTTAAAATATATAGTTGAAGTAAAGGCAAAGGAAAAAAGAAATGTTTGATAAACTTGATTTTATAACAGAAAAATATGCAGAGCTTTCTGCGAAGGTGTCAGACCCTGCGATTATTGCAGATCAGCCGGTTTGGCAGAAATACATAAAGGACATGGGCGAGATGGAGCCTATCGTCAAGAAGTACGAGGAATACAAGAAAGCAAAGGAAACTCTTGCTGATGCAAAGTTCATCGTCGAGAACGAAAACGACGAGGAGCTCAGAGATCTTGCCAAGATGGAGATAAGTGACGCAGAGGAAAAGCTTGAGCAATATGCAGAGGAGCTCAAGGTGCTTCTGATTCCTAAGGACCCTAACGACGAAAGAAACGTAATTCTCGAAGTCCGTGCGGGCACAGGCGGCGAAGAGGCTGCCCTTTTCGGACAGGATCTCCTGAGAATGTATATGAGATATGCGGAGCGTCATCGCTGGAAGACCGAGGCAATCGACATAAACGATACGGGCATGGGAGGTATCAAGGAAGCCGTAATCATGATCAAGGGCAAGGGTGCTTACTCACGCCTCAAATACGAAAGCGGCGTGCACAGAGTACAGCGTGTACCTGAAACGGAATCATCGGGAAGAATCCACACCTCTGCGGCAACTGTAGCGGTGCTTCCTGAAGTAGATGATGTAGAATCTGATCTCGATCCTAACGAAGTAAGAGTTGACGTTTACCGCGCATCCGGAAACGGCGGACAGTGCGTAAATACTACTGACTCGGCGGTAAGACTGACACATATCCCGACAGGACTTGTCGTAACGTGTCAGGACGAAAAATCACAGATAAAGAACAGAGAAAAAGCGTTTAAGGTTCTCAAATCGCGTCTTTACGATCTGAAGCTACAGGAGCAGCAGAAGGAGATTGCGGCAGAGAGAAAGAGCCAGATCGGTTCGGGCGACCGTTCGGAACGTATCAGAACATACAACTTCCCACAGGGTCGCTGCACGGATCACAGAATCGGACTTACGCTTTACAAGCTTGATGCAATCCTTGACGGTGATATAGAAGAACTTATCAACGGACTCATTACGAGCGATCAGGCAGAGAAGATGAAGGCGTTTTGATGAACACATCGTTATTTAACGATACAATTGAAGATATAAGGGCTGCAGCCGATATTATCCGAAGCGGAGGGCTTGTGGCTTTCCCGACGGAGACGGTATACGGACTCGGCGCCAATGCTTTTGATGCCGAAGCTGTAAAGAAGGTATATGCGGCAAAGGGGCGTCCCTCGGACAATCCGATGATAGTTCATATTGCAGAAGCGACAGAGCTTGCAAAGCTAACACCTGAGATAACGGAAGATATGAAGCTTCTTGCAGAGGCATTCTGGCCGGGTCCGCTTACAATGGTCGTTAAGAGAGCAGAGGATATTCCGGATGTCACGACAGGAGGACTCGATACCGTAGGAGTCAGACTTCCATCAGATGAAACGGCGCGGGCACTGATAAGCCTTTCGGGTTGTGCGATAGCGGCTCCGAGCGCGAATCTTTCGGGGAGACCGAGTCCGACGAAGGCGGCACATGTCAAGCACGATCTTTTCGGCAGAATCGACGGCATCATAATGGGAAAAGATTGCTCCTTCGGAATAGAATCCTCAGTGATAGATATGACGGGCAATGTTCCGATGATTTTGAGGCCGGGAATAATAACGAAGGAAATGTTCGAAGAGGCACTCGGCAAAGAAATTCTGACTGATCCGAGTCTTAACCGAAATCCGGGTGACGAGGACTTTAAGCCAAAGGCGCCGGGCATGAAATATAAGCATTATGCACCGAAGGCGGAAATGTACGTCTATCGAGGAGCGCCCGAAAAGGTGAAAACCGCAATAGATGCGGAAGCAGATCGTCTCGAGGCGGCAGGCATAAGGGTTCGCGTCATATCGTTTACAGCGGGAAAGGAAGGCGAGCTCAAGGCGGCACACGATCTTTTTTCGGAGCTCAGGCGAGCAGACGAGGAC
>JAEXBK010000021.1 GCA_023394035.1 Bacillota bacterium | reverse complement strand
CCTCCGGGAGCAGTTGCAGCTATCAACAAAGTAAAAGAAACTCGTGATGATATTCTCTTTATCACGGGCGTAGTAGCTGAAGATCCGGGCGTAATGGCTAAGGCTGCGGATATAGCAATGCTTGTCGATGAAATTTCGATGGGACGCACTATTATTGAGCAGGCAAAGAAACAGGGAGCAAAGACATTTGTACATATTTCATTCGAAAGACACCTCGGATATGCTACAATCGCTGCACGTCAGGCACTCTTCAAAGAAAACTGTAAAGCTTTAGGTCTTGAGTATGTTGAAGCTACTGCACCTGACCCTACAGGCGACGCAGGCGTAAACGGAGCTCAGGCTTGGATAACCGAAAACATCAAGGTTCTTGTTGACAAGTACGGAAAAGACACCGCATTCTTCTCAACGAACTGTGCTCTTCAAGTACCGCTTATTCAGCAGTGCGCCGAGCTTGGAGCAATATTCCCTCAGCAGTGCTGCCCATCACCTTATCACGGATATCCGTCGGCATTCAACATTGACACGGCAGGACACGAAGGTGATGTACCTTACGTCCTCGAACAGATCAAAACCGAAGTAAAGAAGCGTGGAAACGAAGGCCGTATGTCAACTTGGGAAGTTCCTATCAACATGATGATGATAGAGGGCGGCGTGGAATACGCAATAAAATGGGCAAAAGGCGAAATTACCGAGAGATGCGACGAAGCTGCGCTTCTTAAGGAAATGCAGAAGATCGCAGGTGAAGCAACGCAGTTCACGCACTATAAGGATGATGCAGTAGGAGAACTCAACAACTTCTTTATGATTCTCTGCCCATTCTATGATTTCTAAGCAACTTATAAATTGGCTGCTTACTTGATTTGATGCCGATCGCGCCCGCTGATGCCTTGTCGGCGGGCGCATTTTTGTTCCGGATTATATAAAAGGCGAACCGGAAGGATGACGAAATGGAAAATCAATTTTTACTTAAGATGCAAAACATCACCAAGGAATTCTACGGCAATAAGGTTCTGAAAGGCGTTGAACTTTGTGTTGCTCCGGGAGAAATCCATGCGTTGATGGGAGAAAACGGAGCCGGCAAATCGACCTTGATGAATATTTTGTTCGGCATTCCCGTTATACATAACACGGGTGGCTTTGGCGGTACGATAGAATTTAACGGAGAAGAAGTTAAAATTAACAATCCGAAGAAAGCCATGGAACTCGGAATAGGAATGGTCCATCAGGAATTCATGCTTATACCGGGATTTACCGTTACCGAGAATATCAAAATCGGAAGAGAAATAACAAAACCGACCGTTGCAAGCGGAATCTTCGGTAAATCGCTCGAAAAACTCCAAAAGGAGGAAATGGCTAAGGATGCGAGAAAAGCTCTCGATACAATCGGACTTGATATAAGCGAGGAGCTTCCGGTCAGGGGGATGCCGGTAGGCTATATGCAGTTTATCGAGATCGCAAGAGAAATTGACAAGACAGGCATGAAGCTTCTCATCTTTGATGAACCGACCGCCGTGCTTACTGAAAGCGAAGCTGCAAGGCTTCTTGAAACGATGAAGGTTATCGCATCAAAAGGCATATCGATTATTTTCATCACACACAGAATAGATGAGGTAATAGAAGTTGCTGACAGCCTGACGATGCTTCGTGACGGAACGTTCATCGACCGTCTTACCACAAAGGATACTACCGCATCGCAGATAGCGGAGCTCATGATAGGAAGAAAGGTCGAAAAGCTCGTTGACGATTCTGACGACAACAGGACGATAGACGAGAATGACATACTGCTGAAGCTAAGAGACTTTGAAGTGGAAATGCCTGGTGAATGCGTAAACGGAATAAACTTGGATTTGAGACGCGGAGAGATACTTGGGATAGGCGGTCTCGCAGGCCAGGGAAAAGTCGGAATACCTAACGGAATTTTGGGATTATACCCGACGAGAGGCTCTATAGAGTTTGACGGAGAGGTAATAGATCCGACAAAGCTTGGAGATGCGCTTAAGAAGCATATTGCCTTCGTATCGGAGGATAGACGAGGAGTAGGACTTCTTCTCGAAGAGTCGATAGAGCAAAACATCGTATTTACCGCTATGCAGGTAGAAAAGCAATTTCTAAAGAAATACGGATTCTTCCACCAGTTTGACGGCAAAGCTGCAAGAAAGCATGCAAACGAAATGATCGAGAGCCTGGACATAAGATGTACGGGTGCAGAGCAGTTTGTCGGAAATCTATCCGGAGGAAATCAGCAGAAGGTGTGTCTTGCGCGTGCTTTGACGATGAATCCGAAGCTTTTGATAGTTTCAGAGCCGACGAGAGGCATAGACATAGGTGCGAAGAAGCTTGTGCTTGAGATGCTAGTAAGACTGAATCGCGAAAAGGGTATGACGATCATAATGGTAAGCTCCGAGCTTAACGAGCTCAGAAGCCTTTGCGACAGAATTGCCATCATTTCCTCGGGAAAGCTTACGGATGTGCTGTCACCCGGTGCTTCGGATGCCGATTACGGTATGGCGATGGCAGGAATAGGAAAGGAGGACAGGTAAGATGACTAAAGAAAAATTCAGAAAAGCGATTGACATTATAGGAATCCCTCGTCTGATAGTATTCCTGTTCTTCATGGCGATTGTTCTTACTGCGTATTTTAACAATATCGATGTAGTGTCATTCTTAGCATCAACGATAAAATATTGGGGAATGTGGGGTGTGCTTGTACTTGCAATGCTTCCTTCAATTAAATGCGGCATAGGACCGAACTTCGGTGTATCGCTCGGTATAGTATGCGGACTTCTCGGGACGCTGCTTGCCATAGAATTTAAAATTGCAGAAAGATTTAATGCTTTTGCTCCGGGCACAGGACCTTGGGCTTCGTTTGCCTTTGCGGTGCTTATATCTGCGGCATCTGCGTGGCTCGTCGGTATCGGATACGGAAAACTGCTGAACATGGTTAAGGGCTCTGAAATGACGGTAACGACATATGTCGGATTCTCTGTCATTTACCTGATGTGCATAGTATGGTTCCGCGCTCCTTTTGACAGCGGCGGAATCAAATGGCTGATCGGCGGACGCGGGGTTCGTAATTCCGTATCCTTGGAAGACAGCTTCGGCTATGTGCTGAACGATGCGCTTAAGATAAAGATCGGAAGCGGAGATACTGCTTTTGTTATTCCGACGGGACTCATCCTGTTCTTCCTGTTGATGTGCCTTATAGTGCATCTTTATTTCAGGAGCAAAACGGGGCTTGCAATTACGGCTTCAGGATCAAATCCTGCATTTGCGCGCGCAAGCGGAATCAACGTAGATAAGATGAGAGTCAAAGGCATCGCGCTTTCCACTATTCTCGGAGCAATCGGTATAGTCGTATATACACAAGGCTTCGGATACCTGCAGGTTTATACGGCACCTCTTCAGATGGGCTTCCTGTGCGTAGCTTCAATACTGATCGGCGGTTCTACTACAACAAAAGCAACAATATCAAATGTAATCATAGGAACTTTCTTATATCAGGGGCTTATTATATTCACTCCGCCTGTTTCAAATGAACTTCTCGCCGGTACGGATATTTCCGATACCATGCGCCAGATAATTCAAAACGGTGTAATCTTGTATGCTCTTGCAAAAGCGAAGGGAGGTGCGAGCCGTGAATAACAGCCCTTTAGATAAAGCGAATCGAACCAATATATTGGCGAAAATCTTATTTGAGAATAAGGTCGTTATTCTCTTCGTCGTACTTTGCATAGCGTGTATCGTGATTTCGGGAACGAATCTTTCGTACATTGCGTCTGAAGTATTTACACGTTTCGGAAGAAACACATGTCTCGTGCTTGCTTTGATAATACCTTGTCTTGCGGGTCTTGGAATGAACTTCGGTATAGTAGTCGGAGCTATTGCGGCTCAGATTGCAATCTTCTGGGTAGTTCACTGGGGCTTCAAGGGAATCGGCGGCTTCATGCTGTGTATGCTGATTGCTACACCTATGGCGTTGCTGTTCGGCTTCCTTGTAGGGCGGCTGTATAATAAAACAAAAGGCGCAGAGATGATAACGGGTCTTGTTCTCGGCTTCTTTGCCGACGGTCTTTACAGACTCTTCGTTCTGTATATCATAGGCGGAGTCATACCGTTTGACGACCCTACATTGCTTGACAGAGGCTTCGGTCTCAGAAACGCATTCGATCTTACGGGAAACCTGAAATACTCCCTCGACGGAATAAGCTTCTTGACCGTGCTTTGTGCGGTCTCGGCACTGATGATACTTATGGAGATAGTTTCCTTCTTCCACAGAAAAAAGAATGGAATTGAGGTAAACAAATCGGTATTTATCACACGTCTTGCGATCGGAGCGGCGGGCATCGTATTCAGCTTCATAGTGCGTTTCGTTCCTACGCTTAACCTCATGCTCGGCGGATCAAGTCTCCTCCTGATTCATGCAGTCAGAATCGGAGCTGTAGTTGCAATCGTATATGCGGCTGTAATGGTGATGCTCCATAAGGTGAACAGAAAGAATATGAAGCCTGTTATAATTGCGGGTCTCGTCGTTTTAGGTGCGATACTGAGCTTTGTACCTGCGCTTATAAACGTGTTCCTTGCGGTAAAGCTTCCGGCTGCCGCTTATGCGGTAATATGTGTTTTCTGTCTCTTTAATAACTGGATCATGAATACGAGGCTTGGACAGAATATGAGAACGGTAGGTCAAAGCAGAAGCGTTGCGACATCTGCAGGTATAAACGTAGACAAAACTCGTGTAATTGCAACCTGCATTTCGACTGTACTTGCTGCATGGGGCCAGCTTGTGTTCCTTCAGAATCTCGGAACATTCAACACTGTTCAGCAGCAGAGTAATGTCGGGCTTTATGCGATTGCGGCAATACTTGTCGGCGGAGCAAATGTTCAGAAGGCGAATAACAAGCAGGCTATAGTCGGCGTGTTTCTCTTCCATACATTGTTCGTTGTAGCTCCTCTTGCGGCAACAAAGATAGTCGGTGACTCGGCAATATCCGAATATATAAGAATGTTTATATCCTTCGGCGTAATTGCGGCTTCGCTTGCTATGCACGCATGGAACAAAACCGAGAAGAAGAGCAAAAAGGAATCGGCGGAAACCAAAGCTGCATGATCATTCGTATAATAAGATCGGACAGCCCATGATTTTTACTCATGGGCTGTTTCTGACCCTTAAGACATAAATCAATCTAAAGTCTACATAAGTCTACATATATACATATAAATGTACATATAAAATGGAGGACATGACATGGGAATATTATCATCGTGCGAGCCTAAGAAGCTTTTTGAGTATTTTGAGTGGATCTCGTCGGTTCCGCACGGATCGGGAAATACGGGACCGATAAGCGAGCTGTGTACAACCTTCGCAAAGGAACACGGCTTCAGATACATCAAAGACGACCTTAATAATGTAGTAATATATAAACAGGGTACACCGGGATACGAAAATTCCGAGCCCGTCATACTTCAGGGTCATATAGACATGGTTTGTGCAAAGGATGATGACTGCGATATAGACATGAGCAGGGACGGTCTGAGACTCAAAACCGACGGCGAGTGGGTAAGCGCAGAAGGAACTTCGCTTGGAGCGGATAACGGGGTGGCAGTTGCTACCATAATGGCTTTACTGGATGACGAATCGGTTGAACATCCCCCGATAGAAGCTCTGCTTACCGTAGATGAAGAAACCGGAATGGACGGAGCCGCAGGCTTTGATGTATCGCATCTCAAAGGAAGACGCCTTATAAATATGGATTCAGAGGAAGAAGGCGTGTTTACGGCAGGCTGTTCGGGCGGTGTCAGAGTCACGTGCTCGATGCCTGTAACACGGCAAAAATCGACCGAGGGTGAGGCTTTTGTGCGGATAAGCATATTCGGACTGCTTGGAGGTCATTCGGGCGTGGATATCGACAAAGGGCATGCGAGTGCAAACAAGCTGATGGCTCGTATGCTGTTTGACCTGAACGAAAAAATAGGAATAAGCCTTGCGCAGCTTGACGGAGGGAAGCTCGACAATGTTATTTCGTCGCGCGCGGAGGCTTTGATCGGCGTTAACACATCAAAGCTCGCAGAAGTAAACGATATGGTGTTTTCTTATGATGCCGTATTTAAGCGTGAATTCAAGAGCAGCGACCCGGGCGTTACCGTAGCTGTATCGGAAGAGGAATATTGCGGAGCTGTTTTGACGGAGTCGGATAAGAAGAAGCTTCTGCTTGCCTTGCTGATGCTTCCGCAGGGCGTTGAAGAAATGAGCTTTGATATTGAAGGTCTCGTTCAGACATCTCTGAATCTCGGCATAATAAGACTGCGTGAGGATTCGTTTGATTTCAGCTTTGCCGTAAGATCTGCGTTAAAGTCTCAGAAGGAGATGCTCGTTACCAGGGTGAGGGCAATTGCGGAGCATTTCGGTGCTGAAGTAGTATTGAGCGGAGACTATCCTGGATGGGCATTCTGCAAAGACTCAAAGCTGCTTGAGCTTGTCAAAACGGTATATAAGGAAAAGACGGGAAAAGAAGGTGTGGTATCGGCAATTCACGGCGGGCTTGAGTGCGGCTTGTTTATCGACAAGATGCCGGGGCTTGACTGCATCTCTATAGGACCTGAGCTCCATGACGTACATTCAACGCGTGAACGCCTTAATGTGCCGTCTACGGGACGCATGTATGAGCTTGTGAAAGACATACTGAAGCGCCTGAAATAAGGGAACGGAAGTCTGTAGAAAAAAGTGATGAAAAAGCAAAAATAGTACTTGCCAAGATGTATATATATGGTAATATACAAAATGTTCGCACCGGGGAAGCGCATCGAGATAAGGCGACATGCGAGAGCTGAAGCTGTAAATCGATGAGTGAAATAAAAACTGAAAAAGTTTTGAAAAAGGTGTTGA
>JAEXBK010000125.1 GCA_023394035.1 Bacillota bacterium | reverse complement strand
CTCATGATCTCAACATGGTGAACAGTAGCTCCACCCGAAGAAAATCCGGTTGAAGTTTTAACAAAAGCTGCATTTCCTTCCTCAGAAAGCTGGCAGGCCTTTTTTATCTCTTCGTCGGAAAGCAGACAGGTTTCGAGGATGACCTTTACAATTGCACCGTGCTTTGCGGCTGCAGCCGTTACTGCCGCGATATCCGCCCTACACTCGTCGTAGAGACCTGCCTTAAGCAGACCGACATTAAGCACCATATCTATTTCACTTGCACCGTTAATGCAGGCATCCTCCGTTTCGAAGCACTTTGATTCGGTAGATGATGCTCCGAGAGGGAATCCTATAACGGATGCAACCTTTACATCGGTGCCGGTAAGAAGCTTGCTTGCCAGAGAAACATAGCAGGAATTTACGCATACGGCATAGAAATCATATTCCGCAGCTTCAGCACATAGCTTTTCTATGTCGCAGGGACGGGCTTCAGGTTTAAGAAGCGTGTGATCTATATATTTATTCAGCGGTCTGTTTTTGATTTTTATCATGTTTTTTGATACCTCCTGTGATTATATAGGTAAGTATACCATATAATTAAAGGTATTGACAGTAAGATTGTTTTGTGATAGAACAGAGCTTGCGTATTTGTTTAAGGAGAAGAAAAGAATGGAAATTGAACTTAAGTATCACATATCGGATGCAGAAGTTTTTGACAGAATCATAAAGGACGACAAAATAGCATCGATAACTGACGAAGGCTCATATGAGGAAACTCCGATGCATGCGGTTTACTTTGATACGGATGACAGAAGACTTAGCAGAGAAAGCATGGTTTTCAGGGTCAGAAGAGAAGGAAGAAAGCTGCTCGGAACACTTAAATGGAACGGCACGAGCGAAGACGGAATGCATGAGCGCGAAGAAATAAATATGCCGCTTATAGATGAAGCCAAACTGACGGAGCCGGATCCTGACATATTTAAGCAGAGTCACATGTGGGAACAGCTTACGAAAATAATAGGCGAACGGAAGCTTAAGAAGGTAATGTCGTTTGATTTCATGCGCCGAAGCCTGAGAATCGACAGCGGCGAAGTTATATGTGAGCTTTCGTATGATTCCGGAAAGGTGTTCTGCGAAGGAAGAGAAGGCGTTATCAGCGAAATGGAGATAGAGCTTTACTCCGGTAGCAGAGCCGAGATGGAGAAAATCGGTGAATATTTAGCCGAAAAATATGATATTATAACGGAAAATCGCAGCAAATTCAGGCAAGGTCTTGAATTAATCAAATAATCAGCAATTAGATGGCCATATTAATGGTCATTTTTGCTTTTTACCTTTACTTTTTTATCAAAAAATGTTAGAATTACATGCTATTATGAATGTTTTTAGGGTATATCTCATATGAAACCCAATATAAAGTTGATCGGGAGGAATAACAAGAATGAAAACCGCTTTGGTAGAAAGAGAAAACAACACAGTAAAATTCACAATGGATTTCACATCGGAAGAATTCGACAATGCTGTCGTTAAGGCATATCAGGAAACGAAGGGTCGTTACAATGTCGATGGCTTCAGAAAAGGAAAAGCACCGAGAAAGATGATCGAGCGTCATTACGGAGAAGGCATTTTCTTTGAAGATGCAATCAATGAGCTTTTCAGAACGGGATACCCTGAGGCTGTTAAGGAACTCAATATCGAGGTAATTGACGCACCTTCGGCAGATTTTTCGGAAATAGGAGACAGCAAGCCGCTTACCGTAACTATCACGGTTCCTGTTTATCCTGTAGTAGAAGTTAAGGATTATAAGAATGTTGAGGTTGAGCAGATCGTTACGGAAATTACAGAAGAGGATGTAAACAGAGAAATCGAATCACTTCAGAAGAGAAACGCAAGAATGGTAGTTGCAGACAGACCTGTAAAAGACGGAGACACCGTAATACTCGATTATGCAGGCTTTGTCGGCGAAGAACAGTTTGAAGGCGGCACTGCCGAAAATCAGGAGCTGAAGATCGGATCGGGAAGATTCATTCCGGGCTTTGAGGAACAGCTTATAGATGCAAAGGCGGGAGATGATGTAGACGTTAAGGTTACATTCCCTGAAGAATATCACGCAAAGGATCTCGCAGGTAAGGAAGCCGTTTTCCATTGCCATATTCACGAAGCAAAGGAAGAAGAGCTCCCTGAGCTTGATGATGAATTTGCAAAGGACGTAAGCGAATACGATACGCTCGAAGAGCTGCGCAAGGCTGCATTTGAAAGACTTCAGGAAACCGCAGACCTTCAGTCGGTTAACGGTGCGAAGGACAAGCTCATCGAGAAAGTCTATGAGATGAACAAGATCGAAGCACCTAAGACAATGATCGAAGACGAAGTTTCAAATATGATCAGAGAAATAGACCAGCAGCTGCGCTATCAGGGAATGGGAATCGATCAGTATCTCCAATTTACGGGCGGAGATATCGAGAAGATGCGCGAGGAGCTCAGACCTGAAGCCGAAAAGAGAGTTTCTACAAGAATAGTCCTGAGATCTATCGGAAATGCCGAAAACGTAGAAGTTACGGAAGAGGATCTTAACAAAGAACTTGAGAGAATGGCTGAAATGTACAAGTCTGACGTAACAAAGGTAAGAGAAATGCTTGGAGAAGACAGCATAGAATTCTTCAAAAAAGACATAATCCTTACAAAGGTCATGGATTTTCTCTACGATAACGCTAAGATAAGCAAAGTCAAGGCTGAAGACATCAAAGAAAAAACAGAAGAAAAATAAATCTTAAAAAATACAGAGCAAAAGGAGACACCGGCAAATGGCATTGATACCTTATGTAATAGAGCAGACAAGCAGAGGCGAGAGAACATATGATATTTATTCGCGTCTTTTACAGGACAGAATAATTTTTATAGGCGAGGAGATAGATGATCATCTTGCAAATCTTATCGTTGCGCAGCTGCTCTTTCTCGATGCACAGGATAGTGATAAGGATATAAGCATTTATATCAACAGCCCGGGTGGATCGGTAACTGCAGGTCTTGCAATATACGATACCATGAATCACATCAAAGCCGATGTCTCTACAATATGCGTCGGAAGTGCGGCAAGCATGGGAGCACTCCTTCTTTCGGCAGGGAAAAAGGGCAAGAGATATGCTCTTCCTAATGCAGAAGTGATGATTCACCAGCCTCTCGGGGGCGCACGCGGACAGGCGAGCGATATAAGAATCCATGCTGACTGGATAGTTAAGACAAAAGAACGACTTAACGGCATCCTGAGCAAAGCAACAGGTAAACCTATCGAAGTGATAGAAAAAGATACGGACAGAGATAACTTTATGTCTGCAGAGGACGCAAAAAAATACGGGCTGATCGATGAGGTGATCGGATGATGAAAAATCATGAAACAAACGAGCAGATAAGATGCTCTTTCTGCGGCAAACCGCAAAGCGAGGTCAAAAGGCTTATCGCCGGACCGGGAGTATATATTTGCGATGAGTGCGTGGAGATGTGCGTCGATATTTTGGATGAATATCTTGACGCTTATTCCTATGATGAATCGGAAGAATATTATAATAAAGGAAGTAAAGGGTATAACTCCTTTAAGGTTCCTAATCCAAAGGATATATACGATAAGCTTTCGGATTATGTCATCGGACAGGAAACCGCAAAAAAAACTCTTGCGGTCGCAGTATATAACCACTACAAAAGAATAAACGCAATTTCAAAGCACGATGCTGACGATGTTGAGCTTCAGAAGAGCAATATACTGATGATCGGTCCTACAGGAAGCGGAAAGACTTTGATTGCTCAGTCGCTTGCAAAGATACTTGATGTTCCGTTCGCTATTGCAGACGCAACGGCACTTACGGAAGCGGGCTATGTAGGAGAAGACGTTGAGAACATTCTTCTCAGGCTTGTGCAGGCAGCGGATTATGATATAGAAAAAGCAGAGCGCGGTATAGTTTATATTGACGAGATAGACAAAATAGCACGAAAATCCGAAAATCCTTCGATAACGAGGGATGTAAGCGGAGAAGGCGTACAGCAGGCGCTTCTCAAGATACTCGAAGGCACTGTCGCAAATGTACCGCCACAAGGAGGCAGAAAACATCCGCAGCAGGAGTTCATTCAGTTTGATACCACAAACGTACTGTTCATATGTGGCGGAGCCTTTGATGGTCTTGACAAAATCATTTCCAGAAAGCTCGGAGAAAAGGTCATAGGCTTTAACAGCGAAACGGAAAATAAAGCTTCAGATATAACAAGACCGCTTTCTCATCTTGAGCCGGAGGATCTTCTGAAGTTTGGACTTATTCCGGAATTCATAGGAAGACTTCCTGTTGCGGTAACGCTGGATGAGCTTGATCAGGATGCGCTGATGAAGATTATGACAGAGCCGAAAAACGCTCTCGTTAAGCAATACGAGAAGCTGTTCAAGTTTGACGGAGTAGACCTCGAAATAAGCGAGGGAGCAATTAAGGCAATTGCAAAAAAAGCGATAGAAAGAAAAACAGGCGCAAGGGGCTTAAGAAGCATATTCGAAAAGACCATGAGCGACATAATGTTTGAAATTCCGTCAAGACGGGACATAAAAAAATGTATAGTTACGGAAGAAACAGTGGAAAAAAACAAGCTTCCGAAACTCGTAAAGTCGAGAAACAAAAAGAAAGAGGCCGACGCCTCATAGCAAAAAGGCGGCCGAGCGCCGCTTTTTTGCCGAATAGGAGTAAAAATGGCTGATATAGAAAAAAATAAGACAATAAATAACGAAATTGAAAAACATGACCTTGAAGCTGACGACAATATAAGCATGAAGGAGCTTCCTCATGTTTATCCTTGTGTACCGCTAAGAGGTGTTGCAATATTTCCGAATACGCTTGTACACTTTGATATAGGGCGTGAAAAATCAATAAGAGCACTCGAAGCTGCCATGGCAGGAGACAGACTCTTATTTGTTGCATCGCAGAAGGACGACTCGGTGCTTCTGCCGACTTTTGATGATATATACAAAATGGGCACGATCGTAAAGGTCAAGCAGATGCTTAAGATAAACGGAGACGCAGTGAGAGTACTTGTGTCTGGCATCAACAGAGCTAAGCTTGATCAGGTAGTAAGCGAAAGTGCATATTTGGCGTGCACGGTAAATGAACGCTCAGAGGATATAGATGCCGAGGCACTTGGCTTGGAAGAGAAAGCGGGAATGAGGATCATTACCGACAAATTTATCGAATATGCCTCACTTACTGACAGGATAACCGACGAGGTTATGGACAAGACGCTTGCCGAGTCTGAACCCGGGGCTTTGCTTGACAAGATAATAAGCGAGCTTGATGTGACGATTCCGAGAAAACAGGCGATACTCGAGGCAGAACCTTTTTCTGTAAGAATAGAAAAGATGATAAGCCTTCTTACAGAGGAAAACGAGATATCCGCTATGGAAAGAGAGCTTTCACAGAAGGTCAGAGAAAGCGTAGATAACAATCAGAAGGAGTACTTTCTGAAAGAGCGCATGAAGGCTATTCAGGAAGAACTCGGTGAAGAAGAGGACGCACAAAGGGAAACGGAAGAATGGCTCGCTAAGCTTGATGCACTTAAACTTGAGAAGAGTGTGGACGATAAAGTAAGGCGTGAGATAAAACGCTTCGGCCATATGCCTCCATCATCTGCGGAGAGCGCGGTAATAAGAAATTATGTAGAGACGATTCTTGAGCTGCCGTGGCATAACAGCTCAAAGGTCAACGTCAACCTTACCAAAGCCGAAAAAGTTCTTGAGCGAGATCACTACGGACTTAAGCAGGTAAAGGAACGCATCCTTGAATACCTTGCGGTAATTCATCTGTCAAAAGCGATAAAAGGACCTATAATCTGTCTTGTGGGCCCTCCGGGAACAGGAAAGACTTCGATAGCAAGGTCAATTGCAACTGCAACGGGAAGAAACTTTGTAAGGCTTTCACTCGGGGGAATAAGAGACGAAGCGGAGATAAGAGGCCACAGGCGTACATACATAGGAGCTATTCCGGGACGAATAATCTCAAGCATCAAGGATACCGGTACAAACAACCCGCTGTTCCTCTTTGACGAAATAGATAAGCTCGGTGCAGACTACAAAGGCGACCCTTCGTCGGCGCTTCTCGAAGTCCTTGATCCTGAGCAAAATAACACATTTACTGACCATTTCCTCGAAATACCGTTCGATCTTTCAAAGGTTCTTTTCATAACTACGGCAAATTCCGTGGACACAATTCCACGACCTTTGCTTGACAGGATGGAAGTCATAGAGGTCAGCGGATATACGGAAGAAGAAAAGGTAAATATTGCAAGGAAGTATCTGATCCCTAAGAAAGTCGAAGAACACGGACTGAAAAAAGGAAGTATTAATATTTCCGATAATACACTTAAGGATATTATTAATTACTATACAAGAGAATCCGGCGTAAGAAATCTTGAACGCAAAATCGCTGATATATGCAGGAAAGCGGCGATGCAGGCGGTTACAAAAGGAACAAAAACGTTCTCGGTAACACCGAGAAATCTTGTTAAATATCTTGCAAAAAAACGCTTTCATTATGATACAATAGAAGGCGAAAGTGAAGTAGGTGTAACTACGGGAATGGCATGGACATCGGTCGGCGGAGACACACTTTCCATCGAGGCTGTTGTGATGCCGGGAAGCGGTAAGCTCAGCCTTACGGGGAACCTCGGAGATGTCATGCAGGAGTCGGCAAAGGCAGGCCTCAGCTACATAAGAACAATAAGCGAAGAGCTTGATATCGAACCTGATTTTTACGAAAAAAAGGATATTCATGTGCATGTTCCGGAAGGCGCAGTGCCTAAGGACGGCCCTTCGGCAGGAGTTACAATGTTCATTACGCTTGTATCGGCGCTTACGAATATCCCCGTAAGAAAAGATATTGCCATCACGGGAGAAATAACCTTAAGAGGGAAGGTGCTTCCTGTAGGCGGTATCAAGGAAAAGGTTCTTGCAGCTCATCGCGCAGGAATAAAGAAGATACTTTTGCCTAAGGATAATCTGAGGGATGTCGATGACATTCCACAGTCGGTCAGAAGACAGCTAAAATTTGTTCCTCTTGAATACGCAAGAGACGCATTAAGCGAAGCACTGGATAAATAATGAAGATAATAAAATCTGAACTTGAGTGTGTTGCCGTAAGAACGGATCAGTATCCTGCTGAGAACATCCCGGAGGTAGTTTTCGTAGGAAGATCAAATGTCGGCAAATCATCGCTCCTCAACTGCATAGCGGGCAGAAAGAGCCTCGCAAGAGTAAGCGGAAGTCCCGGAAAAACCAGAACGATAAACTTCTACCTTATAAACGGAAGCTTCAGAATAATAGACCTTCCGGGATACGGATATGCCAAGGTATCAAGATCCGTCACAGCTGACTGGGACAGAATGATGGGAGATTTTTTCAAATCAAGAAAAAATCTCCGTTATGCGGTTCAACTTGTTGACATACGTCATGAGCCTACAAATTTGGATATAAGCATGCATGAATATCTAAAAGAAATGGAGCTTGAGGTCATAGTTTGTGCAACTAAAAACGATAAGGTGTCCGGCAACGAAAGACAGAAGAATATATCAGTCATAAGAAAGACCCTTTCACTTGAGAAGGACGAAATCGTAATACCGATATCATCTCTCAAAAAAACGGGAATAGACGAAATAACGGATGTAATATCAGCAAAGCTGTTTAATTAGAATCGACCAACGTTAAGGAGACATAACAAAATGCACACAATCAAACCCTTCAGAGCAATAAGACCTGTTGCAGATTTGGCAAGTAAGGTTAATGTAGCGCACTCGGATTCATCAGCATCAAGGGACGAATGCAGAGACAGGGACAACAAATACAGCTTTCTTCGTATAAGCAGAGCCTATAGAGAGCTTCCGAAGGAGCTTGAAAACGATGAGAGCGCAGTTGCTGCGAAGGCAAGAGAAAACCTGTCGGATTTCAGAAAAAGAGGAATCTTAATCAAAGACGAAACGGAGTGTATGTACATATATCGGCTTACATCAAGAGGAAACAGCCAGACCGGACTGATTGCATGTATTGATGTTGAAGGATATAATGACGGCAAAATCAAGCGTCATGAGCTTACAAGAGTAGATAAGGTTGAGGCACAGATCAAGCAGATATACAGATGCGGAGGAAATATTGAGCCCGTACTGCTTGTCCATAGAGCCAAGTCTACCATAAAGCATATTATGCAAACATGGATTGAGTCTCATGATTTGGAATACGATTTTATGGATAGAGATGATGTGCATCATGAACTCTGGAGGATAGACGACGAAAGTGTGCTTACAGCACTTGCCGAAGCTTTTGATACCGTAAACTCGTTCTATATAGCTGACGGCCATCATAGGGTTGCTGCAGCGGCAGAGAGAGCAAACAGATCGGCCTCGGACGAAAAGAAATACGTCATGGCTTTGATGTTCCCTGACGATGAGGTTAAAATTTTTGATTATAACAGGGCGGTTTCCGAGCTTAACGGAATGGAACCTTCGGAGTTCATTGCCAAGCTTGAAACAGCAGGCTTTGATGTAAGTCTTACGGGCGAGAATTGCATAGCTCCGAATCACCACGGAGAATTCAGCATGTTCCTTGCAGGTAATTGGTACACGATGAGATATGTGGGCGAAAAAAACGAAAACGACCTCGTTTCAAACATAGGCGTATCATTTCTTCAGGAACACGTCCTTGCACCTATCCTCGGAATTGAGGATCCGAGGCGCGATGAGAGACTTTCATTTGTCAGCGGCATAAAGGGAATAGATAACCTTATAGCTGCCGCAGGCGAGAGGGGCGTGGCTTTTGCGATACCTGCGGTTTCTATTGAGGAAATAATGGAAATTGCGGATGCGGGAATGACGATGCCGCCTAAATCGACTTGCTTTGATCCTAAACCGGGATGCGGGCTTATGATGTACGAGCTGTCTGAATAATATATACATAATATATAAAAATGGAGGAATAACCGTGGCAAATAAAGAAATTGATGTTACGCTTGGTAAGATTCTGTATACGGAAGAGGATATAAGAAAAAGAGCAAGGGAGATTGCGGCACAGATCGAAAAAGATTATGAGGGACAGGAGATAATCCTTCTCTGTACGCTCAAAGGCGCTGTAATGTGGATGACGGATCTCATGAAGGAGCTTCATCTTGACACAAAGATTGACTTTGTTTCTGCAAGCAGCTATGGATCGGGCACATCAACGAGCGGGATAGTCAAAATAACAAAAGACGTTAACATGGATCTTTATCACAAGAACGTCATTATAGTAGAAGACATCGTAGATACCGGTACAACGCTCAAATATCTTAAGGAATACCTTAAGGACAGAAATCCTGCCGATGTCAGGATTTGCACGCTTTTGGACAAGCCTTCGCGCAGAGTTGCAGATATAACGCCTGATTATACGGGATTTACGGTTGAAGATTTATTTATCATAGGATACGGACTGGACTATGATCAGAAATACAGAAATCTGCCATATATAAGCTATTTGGAAGGTTAGTAAAGGAGCAGAGGGCATTCAGGTGCCTTCTGTTTTGTGATTTTATTATGAAAAGATTCAAGATAATTTGGTATTTGATCCTGCCGATTTTGCTATCAATTGCAGTGACGCTGATAAGCACGAATCTTGTTCTGAGATTACCGGAAACATATCTATATCATTTCAATGACAGTCAGGTGGTTTCGGAGCTTAACGTTGATATCAAGGAGAGCCGGTTTGCAGAAGAAATTGCAGGATATCTGAGCTCGGTTAAGCGAGACGAGTTTCAGGTTTTAGAAGAAAACGGATCCTTTAAGGACCCTGTTTTTGACAAGACCGATTCGGAATTTATGCTGCGATCAAAGAAAATATTGGCAGCATCTCTTTTTGCGGGATTTATGGCTCTTGCACTGGCTGCATGGGATTATATATACCTCGTCAAAAGCGGTAAGAGAAAAGCTCTTAAGCATTTCGGATATTCTGCGATTCTTATGTCTGCAATGCTTTCGGCGGCAGAAATTATAATGGTAAATATAAGCTCTTTCAGGGCTTTTTTGCTGAATCACATAATAGCGGTGAAGCTTTCGGATGATTCAGCCCTTGCGACGCTGATTTTCAGTCCTTTTGAAAAAACATTTTCTGTTTTTCTGGCTGTAACTGCTGTCGCGATGATTTTGTTGTCTCTGTATATACACAGCAGAGTTACAAAAGAGAACAGAATGTTTTATTAGGGGGAATTATGGTTTATCTGATTTTGGCAAACGGATTTGAAGAGATTGAGGCGATAACCGCTGCCGATGTTTTGAGGCGCGCCGGTATACAGGTTAGAACGGTATCTGCAATGGAAACAAAGAGCGTATTCGGTGCGCACGAAATAAATATAATAGCCGATGCTCTGCTTGGAGAATGTGATTTTTCGAGATGTGCAATGGTTGTGATACCGGGAGGAATGAAGGGCACAGAAAATCTTTGTAACCACACTGATTTCAAATTCGTTCTTAAGAAATATGCGGCAGCCGGAGGTAAAATCGCCGCCATATGTGCAGCACCTTTGATACTTGCAGGTGCCGATCTTCTGAAAGGGGAAACGGTTACAGTCTATCCGGGTCTTGAAAATGAGCTGGAAGGGGCTTGCTGCACGGGTGAAAAGGTAGTAGTTTCCGGAAATATAATAACGGGTCGGGGACCGGGCGCGTCTTTTGATTTCGCCCTCAAAATAGTAGAAATACTAAAAGATAAAAATACAGCCGAAGGAGTTTGTAAGTCGCTTCTGTTACC
>JAEXBK010000119.1 GCA_023394035.1 Bacillota bacterium | reverse complement strand
CGCAGGCTTTGCCGTAGGAGTTGTCGATAAATCAAAAATACTCGACAAAGAAAAGGTGAGTGAAGGCGACGTGATCATAGCAGTCCCTTCATCAGGTGTTCATTCAAACGGATTTTCCCTTGTTCGCAAAGTCTTTGATATTGAAAATGCGGATCTTAACGAAAAACCGGAGAAGCTGGGCGGAAGAACTCTCGGAGAGGCACTCATAGAGCCTACGAGAATTTATGTGAAGCCTATGCTTGAGCTTTTCGAAAATGTGGAAGTTAAGTCTGTAGCTCACATAACGGGCGGCGGATTCTACGAAAATATTCCAAGATGTCTTCCTGCAGGCATAGGAGCAAGGATAAAAAGAGATGATGTCAGAGTCCTTCCGATATTTGAGCTGATTGCGGAAAGAGGAAACATTTCGGAGCACGACATGTTTAACACATTCAATATGGGAGTCGGAATGATTGCCGTAGTTGCGCCGGAAAACGCAGATAAGGCTATAGCATCTCTCAAGGCTTCGGGGCTTGACGCATATAAGCTCGGAGTCACGGTGAAATCGGAAGACGGTGTTGAAATATGCTAACGGAAAAATGCCGCATAGCAGTTTTGGTTTCAGGAGGCGGAACGAACCTTCAGGCTATCATGGACGCATGCGACAGAGGCATCATCAAAAGCGGCGAGGTCGTTTTTGTGGCATCGAACAACGAAGATGCTTTTGCTCTTAAGCGTGCTTCTTCAAAGAACATCGAAGCATATGTCTTTGACTGTGAAAAAGATCTGATTGCAGCACTCAAAGAGAGAAAAATCGAACTCGTAGTGCTTGCGGGATTTCTTAAGATATTATCGCCTGAATTTATAAACGAATTCAGAAATAGGATAATAAACGTACATCCTGCACTCATTCCTTCATTCAGCGGTAAGGGCTGCTACGGACTTCATGTTCACGAGAAGGCACTTGCGTATGGCGTAAAGGTTACGGGTGCAACGGTTCACTTCGTCAATGAAGTTCCCGACGGCGGAAAGATAATCGCTCAAAAGGCTGTAAGCGTAAATGAGGATGATACGCCTGAATCGCTTCAAAAGAGAGTAATGCAGGAAGCGGAATGGATCATACTTCCGGAATCAATCGAAAAGGTCTCATCTGAGATAATCAAAGGAGAGATATGATGAATATTTATGATGTCAAGAGTTTTCACGATACAGCTTTCGGTAATCCGTACGTGGGAAGAGGTATCGTAATCGGTATGTCAAAAGACGGTAAAAATGCCGTATCCGCGTATTTTATAATGGGAAGATCGGAGAACAGCAGAAACAGGGTGTTCGTTAAGGACGGCGATGATCTGATGATAAAGCCTTTTGACGAATCAAAGGTTGAGGATCCGTCGCTCATAATATACTATCCTGTAAGAACGCTTAGCGGAATTACAATAGTCACAAACGGGGATCAGACCGATACGATAAAGAATCATATTCTCAGCGGAGGCGATTTCAGATCGGCACTTAGAACGAGATGCTTTGAACCTGATATGCCGAATTTCACGCCGAGAATCAGTGCGGAAATAGATTTTGACGAAGAAGCCAAAGACGGATTCACATATCAGATGAGCATACTTAAGAGTGAAGATGCGGAAGGTAGTGCGTGCGCAAGACATTTCTTCGAATATGAACCGCTAAAGGGTCTTGGACATTTCATACATACATATGTAACCGACGGTAATCCTATACCTTCCTTCCAAGGAGAACCTGAAAGGGTAAATATTCCTGACAGTATAGAAGCTTTTGCCGATGAAATATGGTCTGCTCTGGATGAGAACAATAAGATATCGCTTTATGTAAGATATATCGATATTGAGACGGGAAGCTACGACGAAAAGCTTATAAACAAGAACTAAGGAGAGCGTAATGAAGGAATTTGAACTTAAATACGGGTGTAACCCTAATCAAAAGCCTGCAAGCATATATATGGAAAACGGGAAAGAACTTCCTATTGAGATTCTTAACGGAAGACCGGGATATATAAACTTTCTCGATGCCTTTAACAGCTGGCAGCTCGTAAACGAGTTAAGCAAAAGCACAGGTCTTCCTGCTGCAACCTCATTTAAGCATGTAAGCCCTACATCGGCTGCCGTCGCGGTAAAGATGCCGGAGAACCTCAAAAAAGCGTGTTTTGTCGATGATATAGAAGGTCTTGACGATTCAGGCATAGCAACAGCATACGCAAGAGCAAGAGGAACTGACAGGATGTCGTCCTTCGGTGACTTTATCGCACTTTCAGATGTATGTGATGAGGTAACCGCTTCCATCATAAAAAGAGAAGTATCAGACGGAATAATCGCGCCGGGATATACGGAAAAAGCACTTGAAATACTTTCCGCAAAGAAAAAAGGCAATTATAATATAGTAAAGATAGATCCGTCGTATGTACCTGATCAGGAAGAGAAAAAACAGGTTTTCGGAATAACCTTCAAGCAGAACAGAAACGAATATAAAGTAGACGAAGCTTGTTTTTCAAATATAGTCACAAAGAACAGGAACCTGACGGCGGAGGCAAAGCGCGATCTTACGGTTGCTCTTCTGACTCTCAAATACACTCAGTCTAATTCCGTTGCTTTTGCTGTAGACGGACAGGCGATAGGTGTAGGCGCAGGACAGCAGTCGCGCATACACTGCACGAGGCTTGCGGGAAGCAAGGCGGATTTCTGGCATCTGAGACAGTCGGAGCAGGTTCTTTCACTTCCTTTCAGAGACGATATAGGACGTCCTGACAGGGATAATGCGATAGACATATATCTCGGAGAAGACGCAGAAGATATACTAAAAGACGGAGCATGGGAAAGAATATTCAGGTATAAGCCTGAAGGCTTTACTCGTGAAATGCAGAAGGCATATCTTGCAGGCATAACCGGTGTATCACTTGGAAGCGACGCCTTCTTCCCGTTCGGAGACAATATAGAAAGGGCAAGAAAGAGCGGCGTATCATATGTTGCGGAACCGGGTGGTTCTGTAAGAGATGATAATGTAATCGAAGTTTGCGATAAATATAATATGGTAACAGTATTTACGGGTATGAGATTATTTCACCATTAAATGCTGAGTATAAGCGAAGGAGTGAATTTATGAAGGTAATGGTAATAGGCGGTGGCGGAAGAGAGCACGCCATAATCCGAAAACTCAAGGAAAACACTCAAGTTGAAAGAATATATGCACTTCCCGGAAACGGCGGAATATCAAAAGACGCTGAATGCGTAGATATAGGAGCAAAGGATTTATCAGCCATAGTCGATTTTGCCGTAAAAACAAATATCGATTATGCCGTCGTAGCGCCTGACGATCCGCTCGTCTTAGGGCTTGTCGATATGCTGAATGAAAAGAATATTCCGTGCTTCGGACCTGATAAAAAGGCGGCAATAATCGAGGGAAGTAAGGCGTTTTCAAAGAATCTGATGAAAAAATACGGTATTCCGACTGCGGAATACGAGACTTTTACGGACATGAAGGCGGCTCTTGAATATGTATCATCATGCAATATACCGGTAGTAATAAAGGCTGACGGTCTTGCGCTCGGCAAAGGTGTAATAATTGCGGAGGAAAGAGAAGCTGCCGAAGCTGCTGTAAAATCGATGATGCAGGACAGGATATTCGGTGACAGCGGTTCCTGCGTAGTGATCGAAGAATTCTTAGAAGGTCCTGAGGTTTCCGTGCTTTCGTTTACGGACGGGAAAACGCTTATTCCGATGATTTCATCAATGGATCACAAGAGAGCCTTAGACGGTGACAAAGGACTTAACACGGGCGGAATGGGAACGATAGCTCCTAATCCTTATTACACTCCGGAAATAGCAAAAGAATGTTACGAAAAAATCTTTCTTCCCACGATGAGTGCCATGAATGAAGAAGGAAGAAGCTTTAAGGGCTGCCTGTATTTCGGTCTCATGCTGACAGCAAACGGGCCTAAGGTAATAGAATATAACTGCAGATTCGGAGATCCCGAGACACAGGTGGTACTTCCGCTTCTTAAGAGCGATCTTCTTGACATCATGATACATGTTACGGAAGGTACTTTAGATGAAGCCGAGGTGATATTTGATGAAGGAGCCGCCTGCTGCGTAGTAATGGCTTCATCCGGATATCCGCTAAACTACGAAAAAGGCAAAACAATAAATATTCCTGATGAAATGACGGATGTTTTTGTCGCAGGAGCAAAGGTTTCGGAAAACGGCGAGCTAATCACTTCAGGCGGACGCGTACTCGGTGTAACCGCAGTGGGGAAGAGCCTTGAAGCTGCAATAGAAAAAGCTTACAAAAAAGTTGAGCATATAGATTTTGACGGGTCATTTTACAGGAAAGATATAGGGAAAAGAGCGCTTGAAGCATTGGAGGACTGATATGGTATACCGCATTTATTCGGAGAAAAAAGAAAAATTTGCACACGAAGCTAAATCGCTTATTTCTGAACTTACAGGCTTCCTCGGGATCAATATATCATCGCTTAGAATCGTAAACAGATATGATGTTGAGGGAATAGAAGAGGAGCTCTTTAATAAGGCGGTAAATACCGTGTTTTCGGAGCCTCAGGTAGATGACGTATATTCTGAGCTCGATACAGCAGGCTATAAGGCATTTGCCGTAGAATACCTTCCGGGACAGTTCGACATGCGTGCTGCCTCCGCAGCGGAATGTATTCAGTTTATAAGCAAAGGCGAGCGTCCTATCGTAAGATCTGCGAAGGTCTATCTTGTAGATAACTCCGTTTCCGAGGAAGAACTCAGCAAGATCAAAAAGCACGTCATAAACCCTGTAGAGTCTAGGGAAGCGTCGCTTGCCGCTTTTGATACGCTGAAAGCCGTATATGACATTCCGACAGAGGTTGAGACGGTAGAAGGC
>JAEXBK010000100.1 GCA_023394035.1 Bacillota bacterium | reverse complement strand
GATCCGCATACGGGACAAGGTTCACCTGATACAAGTGTCGAAGCAAGTATGCCCGCCTGCTCATCGAGAAAGGCTTTGTTCATGGCAGAGTAAACGGAGCGTGTACTGACGCTCTTTTCGTATGCTTCCGAATACTGTAGCTTTGCGTTTTCGTAATTGGAAAGAAGACTTTCGTAAAGCTTAAACTCATCCGTTACGGCGTTAGCCGAAGCAATCCGAGCTTCGGCAGCCTTGATTTCGGCATTTATGGCTTCGCGCTTTGCACCCGCATTTTCGAGCATCAAAAGCTCACCTTCAAGTGCAGCTATCTCGCCGGAAAGGTCTTTTAGCTTTGCCATATTCAATGTAAGCGCATTTTTACTTTTTTGAGCGGATGATTCGGTCGCTGCGAGTGCAGCGTTTTTATCCGCAAGTACATCGTATTCTGTAAGCTCCTTTGTCAGCGACAATATATCGGAAGCGAGCTTTTCGTAAGCCGGAAGCTTTGATTTTTCCGAGGCAAGGGCGTCGGCAGCCCGTATAACCTCTTCTTCACTGAGCTTTCTCGCTTCGCGTTTGAGGCTTAGTGCTTCAAGAAGCCCGTTTACCTTTTCAGCCTTGCCTATCAAAACATTTTTTTCGTTAAAAGCGGCTTCGATTTCCGCCGCGTCTTTTTCTATTTTTGATTTGCTCACCTGATCCTTTTCAATCATTGATTTGAGCTGCGCAATGACATCATTTGTAGCAGGAAGCTCGCCGAGTTTGGCACTTCTGAGAAGCGGAAAGAGGGCATCATCTCCGGAAAGCTCTATTCCGCGCTCAAACTGTTTTATACTCGCATATGATTCGTTGCAGAGCTTTTGGAGTCTTGACGCTTCGCTTTTGAGCTCCTGTTCAAGGCGCATGAATATAGATGTCCCGAACAAATCGCGGAATATCTTCTGTCTGTCCTTAGTGTCGGCAAGCAGCAGCTTCAGGAAATCACCCTGAGCTATCATTGCAATTTGGGAAAACTGAGCTTTGTCGAGCCCTATTATCTCACGAAGCTTTGCGTCAACCTGAGAAACTCCCGTAACTATATTGCCGTCAGGCAGAAAAAGGTCGGCAGAAGCACCTTCCTTAGTCATGCCGCCTCCGCGCTTTGCAGGTCTTTCGTACTCGGGATTTCTTCTTATTGTATATACGCGTTCCGCATAAAGGAATTTGAGCTCAACAAAGGTCGGCGTATCGGCTGCCGCATAAGTAGATCTGAGCATTTTAGGTTCTCTGTTCGAGCCGCTTGCAGAACCGTAAAGGGCAAATGTTATGGCATCAAATATGGATGTTTTCCCTGCACCCGTATCACCGCTTATCAAATAAAGACCGGAGCTGCCGAGACTGTCCATATCGAGCGTCGTTTCTCCGGGATAGGGTCCGAATGCGGACACGGTAAGCATAAGCGGTCTCATATTGTTTCCTCCGAAATTTTTCCGATTATAGATTCCGTTCGTTCTTTTTGAAAATCCGACATAGGTTTGCCGTTTCGTTCCTCGTAGAAGTCGGCAAAAAGCTCAAGAGGCGTGCGTCTTTCCGGAGCATTAGCCGAAGCAGGTGAAATGCCTGCCCGAGTCCGCGTGTTATCGTAATCGAGCTTCATCAGATTCGGGTATATGAGCTTTAACTTCCTTACGGCATCAAAGACATCCTCTTCGTCGGTAAGCGTTATATGCAGATAATCCTGAAGGTCGGTATTCTCGTAATTTGCCTTGAGGGTAAGCTCATCGTAGCTGCCTTTGATCTCGCGCATGTCGTGTAGCGGAACAAGAGGTACGGTTCTGATTGATAATTCGGCATGAGCCCCTGCTCTGGCACCTATTTCCGCAATCGTGACGGACTTCTCGTGAGATGCCTCCGAGAAAGAGTATTTTAGGGGTGTGCCGCAATATCTCATGCGGGGCGTAAGCTGCTGAGGCATATGTATATGACCGAGAGCGACATAATCAAAAGCATCAAAAATACGTCCGTCGACATTGTCCGTGCCGCCTACGGAAATTTCTTCCGAGTCTGAGCGCTGTGCGCCTGTTACGAATTGATGTGTTATAAGTACGGATCGACGTGAGGAGTCGGCATCAAGACTAAGGCTGCCTACAACGGTACTGAGTGCATCCGTATAGCTTGTGATCTCCTTCTCCGGATAGAAGCGGCGGACATGCACGGGCTTGAGGAAGGGCAGCATATAAAAGTCAACGGGACCGAGCTCGTCATTTAGTGTTATCCGCTCAATGCTTCCGTCATATGTAGGTGATATAAATATCCCGCTTCCGCTTATCAGTCTTGAGGCGAAGCTCAGTCTTTCGGCTGAATCATGATTTCCGCTTATGATAAATACATGAATTCCAAGCTCGAAAAGGGAATACAGAAAAGCATCGAAAAGCTCTATCGCATCTGCGGGCGGAATCTGTTTATCATAGACATCGCCTGCTATTACAAGAACCTCAGGCTCTTCGTCCTTGATAACAGATAATATGGAATTAAGAATATGAGCCTGATCCTCAAGCATGGAAAACTCATTTACACGCTTGCCGAGATGCAGGTCGGAAATATGTATGATCTTCATGGCGCCTCCGCTCAATGTTTTGGCTTTATTATATCACAAGAGGTGAATGGGGAATTATAATCATGGACATATTTTGGCGGTCATGGTAAAGTATAGTGGCAAAACACACAAAAAACACACACAAAATGAGGGATATTATATGATAATAAAAGGAGTAATTTTCGACATTGACGGTACGCTTATAGACTCGATGGAGGCGTGGAACAAGGTTTCTCTCAGGTATCTTGAGAGTATCGGTCTGACCGCGGACGAGGAGCTCGGAAACAGGCTTTTTGCACTTACCATAGGAGATGCGGCGGATTATATAATAGAAAATTTCGGACTTAATGAGAAGAGAGAAGAGGTCGTTTCCGGCATGAACGGAATAATGATGAACTTCTACAAGACGGAAGCGAAGCTTAAGGACGGTGCGTTCGAGCTTCTTGAGCTTTTGGAAGCCGATGGAATACCGATGGTCATAGGCACATCGACAGACAGAGCGCTTGTCGAGACTGCACTCGAACGCCTCGGTATTGCAAAATTCTTCCGCAGAATATTTCCCTGCACCGAAATCGGAAAATCGAAGGCCGAGCCTGACCTTTTCCTCGCTGCAATGAAGGAGCTCAACACTCAGCCTGAGGACACATGGCTGTTCGAGGACGGACTCTATTCACTCAAAACCGGAAACGCACTCGGCATCAAGACCGTAGGCGTTTACGACAAAACAAGCGCAGCTGACCAGGAGGATCTTGAGAGGCTTGCCGATATATATTCGCCGGAAGGTGAAAGCCTTGAAATGCTATATGAACGCATAAGGAATTACATAAGCTGATGGATAGAAAACTGAATCTGCATTATGCAGGTGTGCACGGCTCATACTGGATGATATACGGCGTAATCGGAAGCTTTTCATCAGTATTTCTTCTCGGAAGAGGCTTTTCGAATACGCAGATAGGAATTATGCTCGCGCTCTGTAATGTGCTTGCGGTGATGCTACAGCCGATTCTTGCGGATACGGCAGATCGCTCAAAACGCATTTCTTCATATACTATAATGAAATGCGGTGCAGTGCTGATGATGCTATTCATAGCGGCGCTTTTAATAATAAAGAGCAAAAGCCTTATTCTTGCATCGGCATTTGTTGCGACATTCACTCTGCTACATGTACTGCAGCCGTTCTGCAACTCGATAATTACAAACCTCGAGGAGACGGGGGCAAACATAAACTTCGGTGCCTGCAGAGCCGTAGGCTCCGGAACATATGCGATGCTGATGCTCTTTCTCGGAACGCTTGTCGAAAGGTTCGGCTCGCCTGTGATACCGATTTCGGGGCTCGTGACTGTTGCAGCGTTTTTTGTTATAATAGTAAATACCGAATCGGCAAACAAACGATACACGAAGCCTGCCGAAGCAAGACGGCGCGACGAGGCGAAGGAAATACGCCTCGCTGATTTTGTCAGGCGGCATAAGATGTTTCTCGTAATGAGCGTAGGCGTGACCGGGATATTTTTCGGTAATGCTGTGCTTAACAACTATCTTGCACAGATAACTATGGCGGTCGGCGGCGGAAGCGGCGATACGGGCAGGATATATTCGCTGCTTGCATTCGTTGAAATCCCGACGATGGTCATATTTGACAGACTCAGGAAGCGCTTCACATGTGCTTCGATGCTGAAATTTTCTTCATTTGCCTTTGTGGCATGGCTCGGAGCATGTGCAGCTGCACGTAATGTGACGATGCTGCTTGCGGCTCAAGCCCTACAGCCTTTTTCCTTTGCACTTTTTCTTCCTGCAATAGTACGCTTCATAAGCGACACTATGGATAAAGGTGAGGCGGTAAAGGGACAGACGCTCTTTACGACATCGACAACGGGCTCTGCCATATTTGCAAGTATAATAGGAGGCTTCATCCTTGATAAATCATCGCCGTTTGTTCTTACGGTAACAGGAACTGCGGTCACACTTGCGGGTGCGCTGATAGTGCTTTTCTTCGTTGACAAAGCGGAGGCGGAAGCCGCAAGCAAAGATGATGAGCCTCGTTAACAAAAGAAAGGAATTAAAATGGGACAAAATAAGATTCTGATAGTCGATGATGATCCCGATATCAGAGAGGTCGTTGCGATACTGCTTGGAAGCGAAGGATACCAGGTAATTCAGGCAGAAAACGGAGGAACGGCGGTAGAGCTTGTTTACTCCGACAGAACGATTGATCTCGTGATTCTTGATATAATGATGCCGGGGGTAAACGGCATCGAAGCATGTGAGATGATCAGGCAGAAATCTACAGTGCCTGTGCTTTTCCTTACAGCAAAATCGCAGGAGCAGGACAAGGTAGACGCCTACACCTTGGGCGGTGACGATTATCTTGTCAAGCCGTTTTCTCAGACGGAGCTTTTGATGAAGGTGAAATCACTGCTCAGAAGATATAAGGAGTATCAGAAGAGCGTTATTCCTGCGCCAAGCGTCACGGCTTTGTCGGATAACGTAAGGCTTGACAGCAAGAGAAGATGTGCAGTCAAGGACGGAAAGCCGATTCCGCTTACGGACAAGGAATATGCGATAATCAGATTCTTTGTAGAACATCGCGGTGAAATCGTAGGGAACAAAGAAATCTACGAAGGCGTTTGGAACGACAGTTATCTGCCTTCCGACGGCAATACTGTAATGGTTCATATCCTCAATTTAAGAAAGAAGCTTGAGGAGGACCAAAACCACCCTGAGCTGATAAAGACGATCTGGGGGAAAGGATATAAAGTTGAATAAGAAGAGATTCGTTTCTCTGAATATCAAGCTCGCCATAGTAGTTGTTATAGCGCTTGTCGCGGCGTTTTGTGTATATATAGTATTTACGTGGCTTACAGAGATAATGACGGAAAAATATTATACGAACGAGGCTTCAAACAGGGCGAGCGTCGAAGAGGCGTATAAGGATCTTGAAAAGTATATAAAGGAACACGGCGTCGAAGGCACAAATGCGAAGGCGATCGTTGCATGGCTCGAAGGAAACTCGTATACTACGATTCACGTAAGGGATAATTTGCGCGTTTATGCCGATGTAACATGGACAGGCGACTCGAAGAATACCGTAGTTGCAACGAACTTGGAAGAGGCTGTTGATGGCACTGATAATACGGAGAAGGTCGAAAGAATAACTTACGACGATTCAAGCATCAACGACAACAACAAAAACAGGATCATCAGGTTTGCTGACGATGATTACTATGTTTTTATAGATGTTTTCAAGGAAGAGCAGTTCAAAAACATCATGGCTTTTATAAAGCTTGTTCTTTGTGTTTCCGTGCTCATAGGGATAGTACTGTTCTACAACGGTCGCCTTATGCGCAGGATGATACGCTTATCGCAGGAGGTTCATATAGTCAGCGAAGGTGATCTCGCCGGAGAAATTGAGCCGACGGCAAACGATGAAATCGGAAGACTTGCCGTAAGCGTTGACAATATGCGTGATTCAATCGTCGAAAAGCTTAGAAACGAGAAGGCTGCATGGGATGCAAACACACAGCTCATAACTGCGATGTCGCACGACATAAGAACTCCGCTGACATCCTTGATCGGGTATCTCGATATTATCGAGAGCGGCAAGTATTCATCTAAAGAGGAGGAGCTCAAATATATCTCCTCGTGCAGGGAGAAGGCCTTCCAGCTTAAGGATCTTTCAGATAAGCTGTTCCAATACTTCCTCGTATTCGGCTCAAAGGAAAAGGAAAAGTCCTTTGAGGTATTTGATGCCGGCATTTTGCTACAGCAGCTCATATCTGAGCACTCGGCCGAGCTTATAGGC
>JAEXBK010000167.1 GCA_023394035.1 Bacillota bacterium | reverse complement strand
TTCATTACTATTTCTCGCTGAAGTTTCATTTCTTTTTCTACAGGCAACTGCGGATTTCCTGTCGGGAAAGGTATCGCCTGTGCTCCCGATATTCTTGCCGCACCTACAGTCTTTGATATAGGTGTTACCGTGCATATATGAACCGCAGGAATTCCTGCCTTTTCTATTTGCTTTACAATCGTTGCACCGCAACGCGTACAGGTTCCTCAGGTGCTCGTTAAGATCACGCCATCCACGCCGGCTGCCAAAAGATCTTTAGCCATCTCCTTCCCAAATACGGTTGCGTCCGCAACGGAAGTTGAATTGCCCGTTGTCGTAAGTAAAAAAGGATACACGCTTCCTATTATTCTTTCTTTTTCAAGTTGTTTCAAAACATTATATGGCGCTACCCGGTTAGGATTCTCGTTTGCATATACCGGATCATACCCGGCATGTACAGATTCAAAATCTTCTCCGCTCAGACCGTCCATATCTCCCAAAGGATACTTTTTCCAGAACTTAGCCGTTGCAGCAAACATATGATCAGGATTCCCCTTCGGGACAATGCCCCCCGATGTGCAAAGTGCAATTTTTGCACATGAAAGGTCTTTCAGTCTTGGTGCGGGATTCACCTTTTCATAGACAGAGATTTTTAATTCTGTTTCATAAGGCTCATTATTAAGTTTTTTTATGAGCATATCGACGGCACGTACAGCTCCGTTTTTTTCATGGAATATATTTATTCGTTTACCCTTAGGATAATACCTTTCTTCTTGAGGCGTGCCAAGTTTTTCTCCCGCTATGAGCTTATTTGCAAAGCCGGAGATAAGCTGAACTGCCTTTCTCATTGCAGCGGCCGACTTTCCCACCTCCATGATGTAGCAGTCCGCCTTATACATTTCAACTCCCGGATTTTCGTTATAAAGACCGGTTATCGCAGGTATTCCATATTCTCGAGTCGCGAACTTACACACCTCACAGCAGGCTATACCAAATCTTCCCGCATTAAAAGCCGGTCCTGCAATTATTATGTCCGGAGAATATTTGTCGGCGCACTCTTTTACAAACGACTTGCATTCGTCCATATTCTCGACAAAATAATTATCACCGCAAATTATTGTAGCCGCGATATCGGCACCTTGTATCTGTGACACAAAAGCCTTAGCATTGCCTGCAGCACCTTCTTTTACGCATGGTTTTGTGTATGCAAATTCTTCGCCACCTATCTGACCAAAAAATTGATTTGTATAGAATAATATTTTTTTCATCCCCGTGCACCTCAAATCGTAATTGCGCCAAGCAGAGTATTGCCCTGAAGATTATGGCTTCCCATTATCCCATGAATCTCAAGCAAAAGTTCTCCGTTGGCTTTGATTGAATTGACATTGCCGCCGCAAACTCTCTCGATCTCCTTAATAGGTCCTATCGTCTTCTCCATAGCCGGTAAAAGTACAGTCTCATTCGAATTCCCTGTCGAAACAATAGCATTTGCCTCTTGAACGCTATCCGGCAGAGATTCACTCATTCCATCTACGCCTGCGTCCTCATTGGTTATAATAACCGTTTTTATTCCGTTCTTCTCAAGCTCTTGGCATACTATCATCAAATCGGTTGTAGGATTTCCGAAGCCTTCCTGTGAAATGATGACACCATCTGCGCCAAGCATCTTAACTTCGCGGACAGTCAGCATTCTGTCGCGAAATTTTTCTTTTAGGGTTGTCATAAGAGGATTCAATACAATCCCCATAAAGTTTATTTCTTTGCCATGCTTGCCGAAAAGTTCTTTTATTACTGCATTGTTTTGATGCATATACGTAGTAGTCTTTGATCCCGGAGATACACAGTTACCTGATATTATTGCACCATCCATCACTTCAAGCGGTGTTATTATAGTAGGAACTATAACTTTTGCATCACGACCGTAAAAATATGTATCGTGCAGGAGTCCCTGAGCCATGCAGTTATAAATATACACAACCTTAGGAAGCTCCGGGTATTCAGCATATTTAACTCCTATTGAATCCCATATGAAACGCTCACATTCGTACTCATTACAATCGAAGGCGAGCTTTCCAAGAAACTCAGCTATCTTTATTCCCGCAAGCCTTACCGCAACTTCATGATCGTGCTGATCAACATAATCCTGTTTTTCTATTATAATAACAAGGTGATTGATTTTAGAATATGCAGTGTATTGTGCACCCGGCCCGCTCATATCAATTACGCCTTCCTGGAATCCGACTATAGGTCCTGTTGTCGTAACAGCACAGTCCGTAAGACAATAAGTTATGCCTTCTCCGGCTTCTTTCATATCCTCGCTGAACCACCCCGGAAAAGAATCTCCGCCATTAAGCTTAGCTCTTGGTTCTATAATGTCTTTTACCGGAACAATCCTCGTTGATTCACCGGGACGAGCTGCATCGACATCAACGGATTTAATTCTGCTGTCCTCAAGAACCAGCTCTCTAATTTCGTCAGGATTAACATAAAGACATCCTGACGAAATATAACAATTGTCAGCAAAACGAATATCCGTAATCTTGATTTTTCTTAATTCAAGTTCCATATATCTGTTCCTTTCATTTATCTGTCGGTTATTTATATTGCAACAATCATGCCAAATAAAAAAGCAAAAATGAATCATTTCTGATCACACTTTTGCTTAAATCGCACTACTTTTCGTCCTTTCCCGACGAAAACTTGTCGCATCCCAGTTTTGTTATTCTATACTTAAGAGTCTGTCGCGGGATCCCAAGCATCTCGCTTGCCTTTGTTTTATTCCCTTTTGCTTTTCGAAGTGCTTGGATGATTATCTCACGTTCCGCATTTTCCAAAATAGCATTTATATCATATCCCGCCTTATCGAAATCAATATTAAGGATACTACGATTCCTTTCTCCCGGCATATCCCCTTCTTGTATCGGGATTTTCTTCTCCTTGCCATGCAGGTAGACCGGAAGCTCATTGAATTTTAGCATTTTATCTTTGGTCAAGCTTATCATTGACTCAATTATATGTTTTAGTTCTCTCACATTGCCATCCCATTCATATTCAAGAAAAAAGCGTTTAAGCTCAGGCGTTATTCCTAAAACATTTTTGTCATATACCTCATTAAACTCTTCAATGTATTTATTTGTCAGAAACTCTATATCATCGGGGCGTTCTCTAAGAGGTGGTAGATATATCATATTCCCTGAGAGTCGGTAAAATAAATCTTTTCTCAATATCTTTTTTTCTATTGCTTCCATCGGATCAATATTCATAGCGGCTATTATCTTAACGTTAACCTTCTTCTCTACACTGCTGCCAATGGGTCTGAAAGTGCCTTCCTGAACAACTCTCAGAAGTTTTCCCTGCAGCGAATACGGCATTGCGTTTAATTCATCGAGAAAAAATATTCCTCCGTCTGCTTCTTCAAATAATCCCTTCCTATTTTCCGCACCTGTATAGGAGCCCTTCGTAGTTCCGAAAAGAATCGATTCCATTAAATTTTCCGGCATAGCTGCACAGTTTTGTATTATTACCTTCTTTTTCTTTCCGGAGTAAAATGAGGAGTAGTTTATCATAGCCTGTGCGAAAAGTTCCTTCCCGGTGCCTGTTTCTCCGTATATTAATACCGGATTATCATTAATAGCAAAGACTTTCGTTTTTTCAATTGCACCCAATACCACATTATTTACTGTCAAAATATCTTCAAATGAATTCAGATCCCCATTTTCTGTATTCACAGGAAAACGACCTTCTTTCATTACTTTAGTAAGATATTCATGTTTATGCTCAACATCACCGACGGTCGTCAGATCATTTGTCAGCTCAATAACACCTTCTACTTTTCCCTTTTGAATGATTGGAATAGTAAGATTTTGCGTCACATATACTTTATTATTTATATCAGACCATTCCTGTGCATCTTGAAATATAGGTACTCCCGTAGACATAGTTTTCGCAATGCTGCTGTTATTCTTTCTTAATGAAGGGTACATTGCAAAAAAGTCTTTCACTTCTATTGCATCTGAGATGTTTCCAAGCCTACTGTCAAATCTCGAATTATATACGACCTCAAAATCTTTATTCACTATAAGGATATTGTCAGCCTTCCTAAGCATCACGACATTCTTTTTGTTCATACGGTCCTCCCAAACTCTTCAATCCCGTTCATCAAAAGAATCACATCCATCTCCTGTAATTCTTCCAATATTTTTTCACCGGGCCTTATGCTTAAGGTATTTTTAAGGTATTTTTGTGTTTCTGCAATGCTATCCTCGATTATTATAAGGCTATACAGATCCGTGCTGCTATGCATAGGTGCATCTCGTCGAACGGACAGAAATATGGATTTATATGGAGTTTCATTAGGTCTGATCCTTCCGCTCATGGGATGAATCGCCAATTTTGCCCCTAAATGGATATAATCACGTGCCTTTTCAAGTACTTGTACCTGTCCTCCATTTTTATAAAATATAATTTTATATTTATTTGAAAGCGCCTTATTCACTTTTGGATTATTTGTTATTATCAATGTTTCCATATCACTATAATACTCCGGCGACAAAATCCTGTCAATTTATACAAAACAAAGCACGATTCCGCGATCAATAATGAGCACTTAAATACCGGGATGCATTATTTGCATTCCCGGTATTTATCACGATGGATCAAGAGATTAGAAATTTTGGATTAATGTACTTGGGTCGGTGTAAGGGAGGTTTAGTTTTTCTGCCGTTTCCAGCAGTGTCAGTTTTCCATCGTATGTAGTAAGACCTCTTCTGAGGTGCTTATCCGCTCTAATTGCTTCTTCAAGCCCTTTATTCGCAATAGCAAGTGCAAATGGCATAGTTGCATTTGACAAAGTGATTGACGCTGTCTGAGCAAAGGCAGAAGGTATGTTATCAACACAATAATGCAATACTCCTTCTTCATAGTAAACAGGATCTACATGTGTCGTGCTTCTGCATGTTTCAATAGCACCTTCATCATCGCACGCAACATCTATTATCATGGCGCCTTTCTTCATGAGCTTAAGATCCTCTCTATTTACAAGATGATCTTTTCTGGTCTTTGGCCATAAAATGCAATTAATCAATACATCCGACTCTTTGAGGCAGTTTACAATATTGTCTCTGTTAGAGAACATAAAGACAACATAATTAGGCATCATTTTCTTCGCCTCTTTCATCGCCTCATAATTTATATCAAGCATATTAACCTTGTTTCCGAATGCTGCCGCGAGTTCACAAGCTCCTAATCCCGAATGCCCACACCCTATAATAGTAATTACAGGTGTATTAACTCCGCACACACTTGCCAGTAGCTTACCCTGCCCACCATTAACTGCTTGTGCAAAGTGAAGAGCCGCAAGGAAACCGCCTTTGCCCGCAAGTTCGCTCATCGGGCTTAGAAGCGGCCATTGTCCTCTATCATCTGAGATATCCTCATATGCTATACTGGCACAGCCACTCTCCATTAGTGCCTCTGTTTGATCTCTGTGAGCATTGGAGTGAATATATGTAAATATAATCAGATCCTTTCTGAGAAATTTATATTCTTCGGGCAAAACTTCTTTAACTTTATAGATCATATCCGAATTTTTCCACACATACTCAGCAGTGAGACCGACTTCTGCCCCTGCTTCACGATATGCTTCATCATCATATCCGCTGCCTATGCCCGCATTTTGTTCTACGAGGACTTCGTGTCCTTGCCGTATAAATTCACGTATTCCCGAAGGTACTGCAGCAACTCTATACTCGCTTTTTTTTATTTCCTTCAAAATACCGATTTTCATTTCAGCCTCCTAATCTTATCTGTAAATTACAATGTCAATCCGATAATAAGGAATCCTATGCAACCCACTGCCGCAGCCGTAACCGCGTAAGGCATTTGAGTTTTAACATGGTCGATATGATCTGAACCGGCTGCAAGTGATGACAGAATAGTTGTATCTGATATAGGTGAACAGTGATCGCCGAAACATCCGCCGCCCATTACCGCTGCAACCGATGCGTATACCACTGTACCAAGCTCTCCGCCGGTGATTGCGAAGGCCAGCGGCATGGCGATAGGAAGCATGATTGCGTACGTTCCCCACGAAGAGCCTGTGAGGAATGAAATTACAGCACACACGAGGAAGGTAATAACAAGAAGCAGGAGCGGCGTCATCCATGCCTTAGTAATGCTGATAATATACTGAGCCGTTCCAAGCTCCCTCGTTACGGAGTTCATGCAGTATGCCATTGCAAGGATCAGGATAGCCGCCATGACGGATTTTATACCTTCTACTGCTGTCTCCATCAGTTCTTTGATAGTGGCTTTCTTCTGGATCAAAATCATCACGAACTGATATGTTACGGCAACTACAAAAGCTTCAAGAGTTTTTGCCGATCCTAATGCTATGTACGTACCGACTGTAATTCCGATAATGATAAATGCCGGCATCAGAAAATCGAGAAATAAATTCGCTTTTGTGCCTTCTTTTGGAGTAATAGAATCGAGTTCCTTGCTGAGAAGCGGGGTGGCTCCGTCAGCATACGGTTTTCCTTCCTCAAGGGCTCTTTTTTCCGCTTTTTTCATCGGTCCATAATGAGGAATTACTCCAAATGATAAAAGTCCGCAAAGAATCAAAGCAGCCCAGCAGTAGAAATTATAGACGAAAGAACGCACGACAACAGTTTGTCCCATCTGAGCATCCGTAATAGCGCCTAATCCTACAAGCAGCCCCGCAACATAAATCCCCCAAGAAGTGAACGGAATTAAACAGCATATAGGTGCTGATGTCGAGTCACATACATAGGCGAGATATTCTCTTGAGGCCTTTGCTTTGTCCGTTATAGGACGCATTACGTTACCCACATACAGAGGTGAAAAATAATCCGAGAAAAAGATGAATACACCAAGCAAGTATGAAAGTGCTTCGGCTCCCCTTCTCTTTAGGTTCTTTGCCATTACTTTATCGGCAAAGGCTTTGATAGCTCCCGACTTTTGGAAATACGCAACCAGGATACCGATAAACACTTCGATCGAAAGTACCCAGATAAAATCACCATTGCCAAGAGCGCTTTGAAGCAGTCCGGTGAACCCCAAGACTACATTTTGTCCCATTACTATAATTCCTACGATCACACCTATCAGAAGAGACAGCAATGCGTCTTTTGTGACAAATGCAAGAATCAAGGCAATACACACAGGGACTAATGAAATAATACCATACTCCATTTTTTCTCCTTTCCGTCCTTTCGAGGACAAAACATCTTTGCCATACTAATACAGCAAAAAACGTGCCATGTCGGAATTATACGATTATTTAGCCAAAAACAGCCATTCGTTGTCTACCTATTCTGTAACAAGACATTATCGCTTGATCAGAAAAGGCGGATTTCCGCCATACAATTGTCGAATTGGCGAAAATTAGCCAATTACTTTTTCTGTCTACCTATTTTATATCTGAGTGTTTGCCGCGGGAGACCTAAAAGCCTTGCCGCTTTTGACTCGTTGCCTCTGCACTCATCAAGAGCTTTTTTAATAATTTGTTCTTCGAAACTTTTTACTACATTTGCATATTCCAATGTTCCGGATTTTATACCTTTATAAATATTTTCTGCCACCGATTTTTTTGTTACATCTTCTGTACTTGCACTATCTTTTATATTTTCTTCCATCCGTTCAAGCAAATATATAGGAATATGTTCACGCGTCAATATCTTTTCTTCCCCTGCAAAGATCACCATTGATTCAATAACATTCTTAAGCTCACGCACATTCCCCTCCCACGGATATGAGAAAAATAACGTCCTGACGTCAGGTGCAAGGGTCTCTGCAGCCTTCCCGTAAACCTTTCGATAATAGTTTATATAGTAGTTTATATAAAGAGATATATCTTCTTTTCGTTCTCTTAACGAAGGCAGCGTCACAAGACCTCCGGAGAATCTATAAAACAGATCTTTCCTTATTATATTTTCGTTCATTGCTTGTACGGGATCTATGTTCATCGCTGCAATAACTTTAACGTTCACCTTTATTTCCTTATTCCCACCAATAGGCATAAATGTTCCGTCTTGTAAAACTCTGAGCAATTTCGACTGAACATTAAAAGGAATTGAATTCAGCTCATCCAGAAAAATAATCCCACCGTCTGCAATCTGAAAAAGACCTTTTTTATTTTCCGCACCTGTATATGAACCTTTCACTGTTCCGAAAAGAATAGATTCAATTAAGCTGTCCGGTACTGCTGCACAGTTTTGTATTACGACCTTTGATTCCGGTATATTTCTATAAGATATCATTGACTGCGCAAACAGTTCCTTTCCTGTCCCCGTTTCACCGTAAATCAACGTCGGATTCGGAAGCTTCGCAAATAATTTAGCTTTTTCAATGCTTTCACGCATCTGTTTATTCACGGTAAGTATGGAGTCGAAGGTTATAATGCCGGCATCCTGCTGTAATTTCGCAACAAAATCATCAAAGACTTTTTCCGCTCCTGCAAATTCGTTTTCATCGTCATTTGAGTCCACATCCATCGAAAGCTCTACCGCCGCAATCAGGTTTCCCCTTCTTATAAGCGGAAATGTAACATTGTTTGTAATATACTCTCTTCCGGCATAGTCCTCGTATATTTGACGTTTCTTGACTATTATTCTTCGCGTTTCCAAACATTCTACGATACTGCTCTCTTCTCTTTTAATTTTAGGATATGCATCAAAAAAACATTTTCCTATGACTTCTTCAGAATCATACTCCTCCGAATTGTCGTTCAGCTTTTCATCATATCGCGTATTGTAAATTATCTTATAGCTCTTATCTACGATAAAAATATAATCAAGGCTGTTTATAATGAGATCGCCAATATTTAACATCTGTCAGACCTCCTTTCGGCAGGTATCATCAATACATCGTTCTCACCCCGAGTGCATCAGCCACAAAGCACATCATCGTGGTAAAATCTACTACCATAAGCCCCGTCCTTTCGCTTATTTTTTTCGCAAATGGCGGCAAATCGGTACATTCAAGTACTATCGCCTTAACGTCATTATTGAGTCTAACCGCTTCAACAGCCGTTTCGACAATTTCATTCTCCACACTCTGCATATCAAAGTCTTTATCGGGATCATCGAATATCTTGCGCCATTCATTTGCTTCTTCCAGCCCAAAGACTCTTACCTTCATGTCGTTTCTGATTCCGCACTCACGCATATGTTTTTCCGTCAACGAGCCCTTATTTGCAGTAATCACCGCGATTGATCCTTTTTTTCCTATCGCTGAATGCATCATCGGAACAAGAAGCAATGATGAAGAAAAGAATGGGATATTAATCGCTTCCGCAACCTTCTGCTGAAAAATTGCATTAAATCCGCAGCTTGTTGCAACTGCACGGATTCCTTCCTTTTCAAGAGTTTTACAAATTTCAATCATACGATTCAGCACTATTTCGCTCGGATTTGTAATAATAGTCTCCACACACGCACCCGGCACTTCAACAAATTTAACAGGGAACGGATACGTATCAACATTAGTACTGTTTCCCGGAAGCGATTCAAGCTGCATGAGTCCCTTTGGAACTTTTCCCGATTCCCACCTCAAAACGGCAATTGCCGGTTTATCTTTTGTACACATATCATACCTCCTCTAATATTCTCTACTATATTAATATGCAATACCCGTGCCATATATTTTTGCAAACAGAATCCCTGAATTTCAAGCTTTCATATAGCTCGTCCGATCATAAATGCATGGCGAAAATTCGCCACTATAATATTTTTAGTTACTAAACCATGACATTAAAAAAACCCTGCACGCAAGGTTTTATCTTAAATATGTAGCTATCTCCGGCGGAAGATTAAAATTCATGATTTTGTGCAATCACTTATTCGCTCCGCAAGAAACATCCATAAGTTTTTTTGTGTATGGATGAATTGAACCGTCTGACAATATCTGCTCATCTACAATCTCAAGAATTCGGGCATCTTTCATTATAGCAATGCGGCTGCAATAGTGCTGCAGCACTCTGATATCGTGAGAAATCATTATTATTGTAAGACCGTATCTTTTTTTCAAATCTACGAGAAGTTTGAGAATCTGAACCTGAATATTTATATCGAGAGAAGATACTGCCTCGTCACATATTAGAATCTTAGGTCTTGTAACCAAAGCTCGCGCTATTGCAACACGCTGACATTGACCCGTACTGAGTTCCGTCGGTTTACTTCGGTACATTGATTCATCTATTCCCACATCCTTCAACGCGGTCTTTGCCATTTCTTCGCGGTTTCCCTTGTGCATTCCGTTATAAACAAGAGGTTCTTGAACGATGTCTATGATTTTGCGTCTTGGATTTAGCACAGCTCTTGAATTTTGAAAAATCATCTGTATCTCAGGCGAAAACTTTCTGCGTTCACGGATTTTCAGTTTGAGTAAGTCCATATCATTATAAAAGATTTCCCCCTCAACACTGTCTTCCAAACCCATTATGCACCTGCTCAAGGTCGATTTCCCGCAGCCGCTTTCCCCTATTATACCTAAAATTTCATCCCGATTAACTTCAAGATCTATATCTTTTAGGATCTCTGAATGACCATAGTTTTTGGAAAGTCTGCATATTTTTAAAACAGGGTCAGGCTTTATAGATTTTTCGGTCTCTTGATTGATATACGGTATTGCGTTGTATGAATCGATCAAGGACTTGGTATAATCGTTTTGCGGCGAGTTTAATATGACTTCCGTCTCAGCCCCTTCACATATTTCACCTTTGTTCAACACCAATATTCTGTCAGCAACTTTCTCCGCAACCGAAATATCGTGCGTTATAAGCAGAATGCTTATACCTTCAAGATTTCTCAGTGTCTCGATTACCTCGTATGAACTGAGCACATCGAGCGCAGATGTAGGCTCATCGGCAATGAGCAATACAGGATTGAGACAGAGACACATAGCTATACATACCCTCTGGCACATTCCTCCCGAAAGCTGATGGGAAAAGAGTCATACACCTTTTCGGCATCTTTGATAAGAAGAGATTTCAATTTTTTGACAGCCAGAGATTTCACCTCCGATTTATCGCATATGCGATGAAAAGATAAAAACTCTTCAAAATGCCGACCGATAGTCAATATCGGATTTAGGGACTCTGCTGCGTCCTGAAAAATGAAGGCAATTTTGCTTCCGCGTACTTTGTTCAGATCAAAAAACTTGTCTTTCCTAAATAGATCTATGCCTTGCAGACTATAAGTACCTCCGTTTATTTCTGCGCTTTTGGGAAGTATACCCGTCAAAAATTTTGCCAACGTCGATTTCCCGTTTCCGCTCTGCCCTATAAGCGCAACTTTCTCGTTCGCCGAAACCGTAAGAGAAAAGTTTTTATATACATCTACAACGCGATTTCCCGTCACATATGACAAAGTTAAATCTCTGATGTTTATGGTCGGCTCTTTCATCACTTCACACCTTCCATTTCCGTAGCAAGTGTATCATACGGATACTTAAAGTCACGAAGCCCCTCTCCTAACAGGTTCAGTGCCAAAACCGTGATTATGACCGCCGTTATAGGCCAAAGCAGCATATGATAGGACTGCGTCAGATATGCACGTCCATCGCTTATCATATTTCCCCATTCCGGAAGCGGCGGTTTTATCCCCATCCCGAAGAAGGAAAGTGTTGATAATGTTAGAATCAAGTTGCTGAATTCAAAGGTCAAATATATGAAAAGTGAAGTAAATATGTTGGGTGTAACTTTACAATAGATGTGACACCTTCACCATAGAAAAAAGCGATTGAGTCCATTAGAATGTTAATAACGACAAAAACTTCTAAGTGAAAGGACTTCAATCGCCATGAATAATATATCATATACACAGCGATATCTGCCACATGAACTTACTACGAAATTTTATGCCTGCAAATTGTATAGGTCAGGTT
>JAEXBK010000076.1 GCA_023394035.1 Bacillota bacterium | reverse complement strand
CGAATAACTTGTTTTTCACATACGATGACGAGAGCACATATTCTCTTAACGGCTTCAGCATTGAAATCGAAAGAGGAAAGAAAATCGCATTTATGGGAGCTAACGGAGCCGGAAAATCTACATTTTTTCTCTGCCTTAACGGCATACATCAGCCGCTTAAGGGTGAGCTTTATGTAGACGGCAATAAGGTTTCGTATTCCAGAAGGGATCTACTTGAGCTCAGGCGAAAGGTAGGAATCGTGTTCCAGGATCCTGATAATCAGCTCTTTTCGGCGAGCGTTTTTCAGGAAATCTCATTCGGAGCCTTGAACATAGGTATGAGCCGCGAAGATGCAAAAAATGCCGTGCAGGATGTCATCGAAAAGCTCGAAATAGGATCTTTTAAGGATAAACCGGTTCACTCGCTTTCGGGCGGGCAGAAAAAGCAGGTGAGCATAGCGGATGTTCTCGTAATGGGACCTGAAATTATCATATTTGATGAGCCTGCGGCATCTCTTGATCCTAAGCATACGCAGATAGTAAACAGGATAGTCGACAAGCTGACGGAAGAGGGGATAACGGTTTTGATCTCTACGCATGATGTTGACTATGCCTATGAGTGGGCTGACGAGGTGGCTGTGCTTCACGGAGGAAGGCTCGCTTCATATGGAGCACCTCACGAAGTCTTCGAAAACGATGAGCTGCTTGCAATGACAAACCTAAAAAAGCCTGCCGTGCTCGAAATGTACGATAAGCTTAAGGAAAAAGGAATCATATCTGCAAGTGATGAGGCTCCAAAGAACTTGGAAGAGCTTGAAAAGCTAATAGATATTACGATAAGATAAAAGATAAGACCCTGCAG
This sequence comes from Bacillota bacterium, assembly GCA_023394035.1. Classification (GTDB taxonomy): domain Bacteria; phylum Bacillota; class Clostridia; order Peptostreptococcales; family Anaerovoracaceae; genus Eubacterium_B. The sequence continues at coordinate 2,352 of JAEXBK010000076.1, read as the reverse complement.
AATTTTTGCAAGGTCTTTTTGGTAGGCAAAATATTATTGAAGAGCGTATACGCCTGTTACGGTTATCTTCTTCATCCAGAGCACCTTGAGAAGAGAAAGCTTGACCTCTTTGGCGTAGCTTACGCCGCGTTTAGGGAGATAAACTTTTCCTATGTCCGTTATTTCGGTGCTGTACTGGCTCGGATCAGGTGAGAATGTCTTGTCGGCAAACCTTGCCGATATATCCATAAAGGAGCCGCCTCAGCTGCTGCACATGTGAGCCTGCACGATAAGATCCTCGTATCCGCTTTCATTCATGTATTCTTTTAGTTTTTCATCGACTGTGATTTTCATATTTGTACCTCCGAAAAGTTATTATCTATTTTAATAAGATTGTGGTTTTATTATACCCATAAATAAATGTTTTAATGTGACTGAAGTCACAAAAGTGGGTAATAAATTAAATATGAATCAGCCGCTCGATCAAAAGGAGAATGAAATGAGAAGAAAAGACAGAGAAAAAGACATGGATTTTGCGCTTAATGTTGTCGATACATGTCCTTACGGAGTCGTATCAATGGTAAGTGAAGACGGTAAGGGCTACGGCGTTCCGCTTTCCATCGTCAGAATAGGCGAATATGTTTACTTTCACTGTGCAAGGCAAGGCGAAAAAACGGAGAACATGAAGAAAAATCCGTTCGTGTCAATAGCATGCGTTAACTATGTCGAGCCTGCAAAGGACGATTGTACGACTTATTTTGATTCTGCAATAGTTCACGGAAAAGCCGAAGAAGTTACGGACAAGGATGAAAAATGGAATATGCTGATTAAACTGTGTGAGAGATATACACCGGAGAACATGAGCAAATTTGATGAATATGTAACACCAAGCCTTCCGCAGACGGCGGTATGGAGGGTTCACATTGACAGCATCAGCGGAAAAAGCAAGCCGAAAATGAAATAAAGACAAAGGTGTATTAACGACAAAAGCGGCTTTTTTAAGGCCGCTTTATGCATTCCGAAACACGGATCAGATTACATTTATAAGAAAATCAGATGAAGCACGATCTCCTGTCACATGACCTATTACGGAGGAATGGATGCCTTTGGTCGTAAGCTCAGTAAGGCATTCGTCAGCCTGAGCTGAAGGGATAGCGAAAAGCAGTCCTCCGCTCGTCTGCGGATCAAATAACACATCTGCAAGATCGAGAGGTACGTTATCATGGACCTTTACCGCACATGAGAGCCAGCTCCTGTTTGCATAGGCACCTTGAGGAATTATTCCCATAGAAGCCATGTCTCGTGCTTCAGGAAGCATTCCTACGTTCTCGCTTAAGATTTCTACGCACATCCTACTGCCGTGAGCCATTTCAAATGTATGTCCGAGAAGTCCGAAGCCTGTAATATCTGTGCAGCAGTGAACGTCATATTTGTTCATGACTTCGGCGGCATAGCTGTTAAGCTCCTTCATTGAATCGACAAGTGCCTGAACGGATGAATCAGATATAAGACCGGCTTTTGCAGCCGTGTTCAGAATACCTGTACCGAGCGGCTTTGTAAGGATGAGAACATCGTTTTCCTTAAGACCTACGTTCTTTAGAACCTTGTCAGGATGAACAAAACCCGTTACGGAAAGCCCGTATTTAGGCTCCTTGTCCTTGATCGAATGACCTCCGCAGACTATGGCCCCCGCTTCTTTAACCTTATCGTAACCGCCTCTTAATATCTCCTCAACTATGGATTTGTCAAGGTCGGCAGGAACGCACAAAATGTTCATGGCAAGCTTAGGCTTGCCGCCCATGGCATATATATCGCTCAGCGCATTTGAGGCTGCTATTGCTCCGTAATCATATGGGTCATCAACTACAGGAGGGAATATGTCTACGCTTTGAATTATCGCATTGTCATCGCTTATACGATAAACTGCGGCATCATCTGAAGTATCAAATCCGACGATCAGATCGGGATCGGAAAATTTTGGTAAATGACACAAAACTTGTGCCAGAGCATCAGGCTCTAACTTTGCAGCTCAACCTGCGTTTTGCGTCATTCCGGTAAGTTTGATTTTTTCCATTTTTTTAACCTCCTATGATATAATTATATAGTCATGGGGGAATAAATACAATAACAAAGGAGAACTAAACATGATAAAGAAAATAATACCTTTTGTGCTCATAATGCTTATGATGCTGCTCAGCTCATGTGCCGGCAAATCGACATCGGATGAGGAAGTGCCAGGCGACAAAACCGAGGCTGCACATATTACGATGAAGGAGGCAAAGGAAAGATTCGAGCAGGATGAGAATTATATAATCCTTGATGTAAGAACAGAGGCTGAATATCAGCAGGGGCATATACCAGGTGCAGTATGCG
>JAEXBK010000070.1 GCA_023394035.1 Bacillota bacterium | reverse complement strand
CGATTATAGTCTTGAAAACGAATGCGGAAACAGGTCCGTCCGTCTTAGGCGCAACTTCTATAGCTGCATCAGCATCGATCTTTGCTGCATATGGCTTATGGTTAAGCGGCGCACGAACGCATGCAACTAAAAGGTCGAGAATTTCGGCAACGCTCTTGCCAATCTTGAATTCCGTAGAGCATACAGGCACGATGTTTCCGTCAGCGATTCCCTTGACGAGACCCTTCTTAATTTCGTCTTCTGTAAACTCTTCGCCTTCAAAGTATTTTTCCATGAGCTCTTCGTCGGATTCAGCGATTGCCTCCTTGAGCTCGTCGCTTACCTCTCCGAGAGGCCATGACATAGGCACGAGCTTGCTTCCGAATTTATCCTGAAGCGCAGCGACTACCGAATCAAAATCGGCTTCATCTCTGTCACGCTTATTTATTATAACGATACGAGGTGTTCCGTAGCGTTCGCAAGCATTCCATGCAGCTTCCGTTCCTACCTGAACTCCCGATCCGGCATCTACGAGTATTGCCGCTGCTTCGACTGCGCGAAGGGCTGCATTGACTTCTCCTACGAAGTCGAAATAACCCGGTGTATCGATAAAGTTTATCTTAGTATTTTTCCATTCGATCGGAATCATAGAACTGCTGATGGAATATCCTTTTTCGATCTCCATTTTGTCATAGTCCGATACGGTGTTGCCGTCCTCGACTCTTCCAAGCTTCTTGGTTACGCCGGTTTCCAGCAAAGCCGATTCCAGGAATGTCGTCTTACCGCATCCTCCGTGGCCCAGTAACGCAACATTTCTAATGGATTCGCTTTTATAGCCCTTCATTTGGTAAACCTCCTAAATAAGTTCAAAGTAATTAAGATTATAACAAAAAAAACACCGCTGTACAACGGTATTTTTGAATAGTTTGAATTTGTGTTTTTTTCTACCTATACTTTCAATGACTTAAGATAGGCTTTCAAATCGTCGCTCACCCTGAAGCTTTCGCGTGCCTTTTGGATCGCTTTGTTGTGAGTCCACGCGGCAAGACGCTTTTGTTCAAAAATCACCACCGTGTCCGCCTCATTTTTGACGATTGCCGTCGCAAAATACCACGCCTGCATCATCCTTACATAGTAGTCATCGTTTTTTGCCGCTATGACCCTGTCAAAATCAGTGCGATCAAAGGCTTCGCCGAGGCAGTATTTCATGAGCATAAGTATTCCGAGCCGCTCATGATACGTCCCTTCGTCATCTATAAAGCCGTAAGCAAGATCGCGCGCAAGCGCTGCATCCTTTGCAAAGGGGCGAGGTGAAATCGTATCGTTCACAGCCCAGTTGTCTATGTGCGGAGCAAAGGCTTTTAGCGCGACCACAGCCTTGTCTTTATCTTTTATTTCCGAAATGAGCATCGCGTGAAGTATATTTTCTTCGTTATATTCGTGCGGAAGAGCAGCCAGGAAATCCTCATAGCTGCCGTCCTTCAGCATTTCCTTTGCGAGTGCACGAAGTGCCGGATTTCTGACACCTATTATCCTATCGGCACTGATATTCGGTATAAGCTTTGCGTTGAAGACCTTGTATTTTTCGTCTCTCATTTCAAAGAGGCGTTCGCGTATTCTATCCTTCATAAAGCCCCCTCAGCAGCCTGATCTCAGCCGCATATCCGTCAAGCTCGTTAGGCGTTTCGAGATAAAACGGCAATTCCCGAAGTGCAGGATGGTTTATAATCCTCGTTATCGCTTCGATTCCCAAATTGCCCTCGCCTATTTTCTCGTGGCGGTCCTTGTGACTGCCGAGCACGTTTTTCGTATCGTTTAAGTGTATCGCCTTAAGCCTGTCAAGCCCTACGATGCGGTCAAATTCCGAAACGACCTCATCAAGCCTCGATACTATGTCATATCCGCTGTCAAAGACATGGCAGGTGTCCATGCAGACTCCTATTCGTTCATTCAGCTCCACCCTGTCTATTATGGATTTCAGCTCCTCAAAGCGCCTTCCGACCTCGCTTCCTTTGCCGGACATCGTTTCGAGCAGAATGACAGTCTTTTGCTCCGGCTTTATCACCTTATTTAGCATCTCGGCAATTAATTCGATGCCGACATCCGCACCCTGCTTGACATGGCTGCCCGGATGAAAGTTATAGCAGACGTTTCCGAAGTACTCAAGCCTTCCTATGTCGTCCGTCATCATTTCGTATGCGAACTCACGAAGCCCTGCATCCGCAGAGCATGCGTTCATGGTGTATGGTGCATGAGCAAGTATGCTTTTGATGTCGTTATCCTCCGCAAACCGAACAAAGGCAGCGGCATCGGCTTCGTCAAACGGCTTTACGCTTCCGCCTCTCGGATTGCGCGTAAAGAACTGAAATGTGTTTGCTCCTATAGCTTTGGCGGTTTTGCCCATTTCAAGGTATCCCTTTGAAGATGACAGATGGCATCCTATCCTCATAATGTAATTCTCCTCGTCATAATTAAATTCATATATATCATATAACCATTATCCTCATAAAAAAACAAGAAAGCGGCAAATTACTGACTTTTTGCATTAAATATATTATAATGTAGCCCTGATATAAAATGAACCTTTTTGCCGTTTGCTTCGTCTATTAAGTAAAAGATGAAAAGGACGGCAGCCATATGAACACACACACACAGATTCAAAGACCGGACAGCAGCAAGAGTGCCGCTTTGTTAAAGGACTCTCTGCGCAGCTTCATAAACGGTAACGACGACGCGCTGCGTACGATTTTTACCATGATAAAACCGGATAATAAGACGGTCAGGATAAGCTGACACATCTATTTCAGGAGCATTACATGCCAAATGATCAGATTACAAATTTAATAAAGCAATATAACAGCGGAGATTCCGCTGCTTTTGATGCAATCTATACAGCCACTTCCGACGATTTTTACCGTTACGCAAGAAAAATCACGTCTGACGAAGCGGCTATTGAGGATGCCCTTCAGGAAACATATATCAAGATCGCTGCGTCGCTGCAAACACTCGAGGATCCTGCCAAGTTTTCGAGCTGGGGACGCACGATACTAAGAAATAAGCTTACCGACTCATTCCGCAAGTCAAAAAACGATGTGCTGATGCCTACGATGTCAGATGACGAGGGCTCGGAGACCGACTTTTTTGATTCGATCGAGAATCAGGATATGTATTCCGTTCCGGGCGAAGAGTTAGAAAGGCGCGAGGTCGAAGCTATAATCAGAAACGCCCTCGACAGCTTAAGCGTTGTCCAAAGGCAGACGATAGTTTACTACTATTATGACGAGATGAGCATAAGCGACATAGCCCTGCTCATGGATTGCAGCGAAGGCACCGTAAAGAGCAGGCTTAACAGCGGACGCGAAAAGCTGCGCCTTGCCGTTTCCGGCTTCGAAGAAACAAACGGATTCAGGATACACGCTTTCCTTCCGTTCTTTATCATACACAGCGCACTTATCTCCGAGGACATCGGCATGGGGCTTCCTTTTGCCGCATCGGGAAATATTCTTGCCGGTGCAAAGAAGTCAATGCATATCAAGCACAAGCCTCATTCGCCGAAGAATATCGCCGGAAAGGTGCTTGCCGGAACGGCAGGCAAAACCGCAGTGATAGCCGCAGCAACGCTTTCACTGTCGCTCACGGCTTACGCACTCCTTGACACATTCGCTTTCGATAAGGACAAAACAGGGCAGCAGCCGGAAGAGGTCGTCACGACAGCCGATTCTTCACAGTCAGCATGTGATACGCTGACAAAGACTGCGGTTTCCGGTGCGGCCGGAGGCAGCGAGCTTACGGACAGAGCTGCCGTTACACCTGACACACCTGCACCTGCTATTCCGGAGAATACGGGAAATACGGGAAATACGGCAAACCCTAACCAAAATAACGAGCCGGGCAATCCGGAAACTCCGAATGACCCGAACAATAACGAAACACCTGACAACGGCGAGCCGGGCAATCCGATAGTTCCGGATGAACCGATTCCTGACTCACCTTCGGTATTCTCAAACAATTCGTCGATGATGCGTTCTGCAACAAATTCAGGCCACGGCGTGCCGATAGTCCGAAACGGAAGCGACATATATATTGCAGGCTTCCCTTACGACTTTGAAATAAGCCTGCTTTACGGAGGAGCAGCTTCCGCAATGAGCACTCCTGCCACAGGAAAAATCGAAGAAATGTGCTTTGATTCCGGCTACCTCTATTACATTGCAAACGATGTCGTCGGAGGGCAGCTTTATAGGTTCGATCCGAAAACCGGCGAGTCGGTGCTTCTGGCCGACAGACTGCTGTCCGACCTATCCGGTCTCATGATAATAGGCGGCAAGGCGTACTATATGTCAGAGAATGCCTTCGGAAAACAGGAATACTGCCTTGACCTCGCATCAAACAGCGAAACATTTTTCGATGCAAGCCCGAGCATTACGACAACCACAAACATAAGCGACGGACAGTATATCTACTACATATCAAAAAACACCTTATACAGAATCCCTGTAGCCGGCGGAAATGCAGAGCCTATATGCGAAGCGCAGGGCGCATCTATGCTTTTGGCAGGAAGCGACTCCATATACTATTTGACGGGAAGCTATTACTCCGTAGGCGATCAGCCTATCAGCCTCGTCAAGGTGTCTACTGACGGAATGAGCAAGTCTGCCGTTTTAGAGCTTGAAGCGTCAACGATAGATCTCTACATATCGGACTCCGACATTTTCTATATGGAGCATCACGCAGAGGGTGAAGGTAAAATCAAACGCACGGTCATCAAAACCGTCTCCGACGGCGTTGTCTTTGATGCGTTAATCGACCTTTCCGAAGCCGAAATCGATATGAGTGAAGTCATTTCGCTAAGCTCATGCATTATAGGCGGCGACAACGAAAAGCTTTATATCAGCATAAGCGTTTCGACCGGAGAAGACGATTACAGGCTTCTTTATTCGATAGACACGGCATCATATTCGCCGCACTATCACGGCAAGTTCATAATTTAATAAATACGGAGATAAATATGGGCGCAGCATTAAGCACAACAAATTTTGAGAGCTACATAGACAAGCTGTTCAAAGCATCAGGGTATCCCGGGCTTTCTATCACCGTCCGAAGCTCAAGCGGCATAATTTTCAGCAAAGGCTTCGGTAAGCGAAGCATCGAACATGATCTGCCTGTTCTTCCCGATACGGTGTTCGGAATAGCATCAATGAGCAAATCCATGACGACCTTTGCGCTTGCTATCCTCGAAGCCGAGGGCAGGTTCTCCTTTGACGATCCTGTCATCAAGTATTTCCCGGACTTTTGCGTGCCCGGAATACCGCCTGAATGCGTGACATGCAGGCATCTTGCCATGCACACGTCAGGCATACCGCCTATCCAGCCTCTCGAATGGTCGATAGCGATGAACAGCAACGAGCGTGACAACGAGTGGTCAAGAAGGATGCGTGCTGAATCACCTAACAGAATGGATCGCATCGAACAGATAGTGGAATACATATCAGAAGGCAATTACGGCATTGAAAATTACTCAACGCTCGGATCGCCGGGCGAATACATGAGCTATTCAAACGAAGGCTACGCCCTGCTCTCATATATATTCGATATTGCCGCAGGCGAAACGCTCGAAGCATTTCTCAAAAGACGCGTCTTTGCGCCGCTCGGCATGGACAGAACAGTTCTCGATCTCGACGGCAGCGAAGCGCGCGAAATAGCAAAAGGCAATATCACGAGCCTATTCGAAAGAAACGATAACGGAGTCCTCGTATGGGATAATGATTTTTCCGTGCTCCCTCCGTTCAGGGGCTGTGCCTGCGTAAAATCAACCTCCGAGGATATGACAAAATACTATACCATGCTCTCAAGCAAGGGCGTATGGAACGGAAAGCAGGTTTTCCCCGAAAGAGCGGTAGACATCCTCGTGGGCAAAGGCTTCCCTCTCCGGAAGATACCGTTCTACTGCTTAGGGCTCAGAAAGCGTCTTATAAAAGACCAGGTCGTATGTGAGCATTACGGCGGGCTTCACGGAACTTCAACCGGAGGCGCATTTATCGAGGGTGGGTATTCGGTGACTGTGCTCTGCAACGAGGGCGGCGTCGAAGTGGATCCGTTCCTCTGGGCAGGATATAACCTCGTGCTCGGACTTCCTCTCGAAACCGAGCATCATATGTTCGATACGCTTGACTCGCCTGCGGTTTTCTCGGCACCTCACGCTATAACAGGAGACTATGTTTCGGCAGAGGGGATTCCGGCTCACTGCATCGTGACTTACGAAAACGGCGAGCTGAAGTCCGATTACCAAGGTGAGCTCTGCAGACTCACATACTGCGGAGAATCGCGCTTTGTCGCTGATTCCGTAAAGACGGGAAAAAGAGTCACCCACATGGAATTCTACATACGGAGCAATACGGCGTGGGGAGTTCTCTGCGGGAGCAGAGTCTATCAGCGAAATCGCAGTGACAGCGAGAAGGAGCAGCTCAAATGAAAACGAAAAAAGAAATATTATTCTGTACCGCAGGCATATTCGTCAGCATATTATGCGCCGTAATCGGAGTCCGCTTGGTAAGCACTTCGGGCTTCGGCACATTTCACAAGGTGCTCGGCAACATCCTCTTTCTTTTGTGTCCGCTTCTCACGGGCTGGATGGCATATAACCTTTCGATAAAGGACTGATGCAGAGGAGCAAGCGTCTGTCGCACAGAAATATCAAATCGGGAGCAAATCGCAATTTTTGACCGAAAATAGCCGTTTTTGAAAGAAAAAAATCAAGTTACAGACGGACACCCCTGCATAAGCAAGGTACACCGTTCAGCACATATCGCTTCAATCAAAATAATAATTTAACAACTAAAGGAGTCCTCGTTTTGCGAGGGCTTCTTTGCAAGTAAATATTTTATCTTCCACAGTTTCCTGTAATGCGAAATTAAAATATCGTACCCACGAAAAAGGGCAGGATATTACGAAACAAAATAAGTTGACACTATATGTATAGTGTGTATAACGGAGATATGAGGAGATGATACTATGAATACTATTAGAAAAAATATAACTTTGCCCGTTACCGCGTATGAAACTATCAATGCTTACGCCAAAAAATGCGGAATGTCCTTTTCGGAGTTTTTAAGAGATACCGCATTAAAAGCGATTGTTAAAAGTGAAAGCTTGAGCCTGCTTGAGTATATCAATGCAAATTGTGCTTATATGGACAGCAACGAGCAGGAAGAAATTGAAGCGTTGAATATCGACTTTGATAATTTGAGTGGAAAGGAATTGACTTTAGATGAGCTTTTACAAGGTTAAATATTCCAAGTCCGCCGAAAAGTTCATCAAGAAAAATAAGGCGATAGGCATTAGGTTTTTCAAAGCATTCGCAGAATTGGCAGATGACAATAGAAATGTACAGTCCTATGATGTAAAGAAGTTCCCTTCCAAACACTATGATGATATTTTCAGGCTGCGGATAGGCGATTATAGAGCTGTTTTCCGTATTGTAGATGATGAATTGCTTGTCTATATCTTTGATATAGGGTCAAGAAGGGACATCTACAAGAAGTAAGGCACACCTCTACCAAAGAAGTGTGCCTTATTATTTGCCTTTAAGCTTTTTTCTTACCTTATCATAAATACCACGAAGCCGAGAACCACTCCGATTGCAAAGCATATGCCTATTGTGCGCATAACCTTGTTAAGCGGTGTTCTGTTGACTTCGATTTCCTCGAGCTTTTCCTTGTTCTTCTGCATGGATTCGCGCACGCGCATGCTCTGGTCGTCGATTATCTCTATGCGTGTTTTTAGGAGGCTGATTTCTTCTCTCAGCTTGTCTTCCGGAGTTTTCTTCTGTCTTGCCATATCTTCACCTAATCAATCCGACGATCATCTCGCCAATTATATATCCCATACACACAGCTGCGGCATAAAGAATCTTGTTAAACAGCTTGGTGTCCTTCTTATCGCGCACATAAAAAGCGAAGTCGCGCGCTTCCTTGCTGAGCTTCTTATACGCCGCCTGCTTTTCCTTGAGCTTAAGTTCAAGCTCCGCCTTTTCCGCCTTAAGAACAGTCAATTCATCCATTATGTGACCTCTCTTTCTACGGATTTTATTATACAAAAAAAACAGCGGCGTGGCTATAGCTACGCCGCATTTCTTTTTACTCTCCGGTTACTTACACCTATTCTCCGAGCTCTTTTTTGTACTTTTCAAATTCCGCATCGTTTGCCCAGACATGATGACCCGGAAGGATCTCGCGCCACGAAGGCTTGTCCGAGCTGTAATCATGAATCAAAGGGTCGTATACGTGAAGCACCTTTTTCTTTTCACGCACAGGATCAGGCATAGGTATCGCAGAAAGAAGCGCACGCGTATAAGGATGTATCGGATGAGCAAACAGCTCCTCGGTCTCGGCAAGCTCAACGAGCACGCCCTTGTGGATTACGCATATCCTGTCGCATATAAATCGCATTACCGAAAGGTCGTGCGAAATGAAAAGATACGTAAGCCCAAGCTCTCTCTGGAGCTTTTCCATGAGGTTTAGTACCTGCGCACGTATTGAAACGTCAAGTGCCGATATAGGTTCGTCAGCTATAATAAATTCCGGCATCATAACCATCGCTCTTGCTATTCCTATACGCTGTCTTTGGCCGCCCGAAAACTCGTGAGGGAACCTGCTCGCAAATTCAGGTAGCAGTCCGACAGAATCAAGTGCACGCGACACCTGCTCCTGACGCTCTTCCTTGCTCAGTTTTTTCGGCAAATTCAGAAGCCCTTCGGCAACTATGTAGTCAACCTTTGCACGCTCGTTAAGGGATGCCATCGGATCCTGAAATATCATCTGAATCTTTCTCGTTATCTCCTTATCGAGCTCTCTGCTTATTTTGCCGTTTATCTTCTGACCGTCGTAATATATCTCTCCGCCGGCAGTAGGGTTGATCCTTATGATTGCCCTTCCTATCGTCGTTTTTCCGGAACCGGATTCGCCTACGAGCCCGAAGGTTTCACCCTTGTATATCTGAAACGATGCGTTATCGACCGCCGTAAACGGATGACGCTTTGAGCCGAACTGTATAGTCAGATTCCTGACATCTACGAGAACCTTGTCCATTTCCTTGTTGATATTTTCCATTTTACAGCCCCCTTTCGGCAAGTCTCTTCACCGCATCCGGCGGATCAAGCTTCGGTGCTCTCGGATCCATGAGCCATGTCCTGACCTTGTGAGTAGGGCTGACATCAAAGAAAGGCGGTCTCTCTATGAAGTCTATGTTAAGCGCATGAGGATTTCTCGGAGCAAAAGCATCGCCCTTTATCTCCATCTGCAGGTTCGGCGGCGTTCCTGCAATCGAATACAGGTCCTCGCCCTTTACGCCGAGCTGTGGCAGCGAGCTGAGCAAAGCCCACGTGTACGGATGCTTTGCGCCGTAAAAAATCTCTTCGCACGTTCCGACCTCGATTATATCTCCTGCATACATTACGGCAATTCTGTCCGCAACATTTGCAACTACACCGAGATCGTGCGTGATATAAATCGTAGTAAGCTGAAGCCTTTGCTGGAGTTCTCTGATGAGCTTAAGTATCTGTGCCTGTATCGTTACATCAAGCGCAGTAGTCGGCTCGTCGCAAATCAAAACTCGCGGATCGCAGGCAAGCGCTATCGCAATTACTACTCTCTGTCTCATGCCTCCCGAAAATTCGTGAGGATACTGCTTGAATCTGCGCTCAGGCTCGTTGATGCCTACATCCGTCAGCAGCTCGATTACGCGCTTATACGCTTCCTCCTTGCTGCATTCGTGATGCAGCAGCACGGTTTCTTCGAGCTGTTTCCCGATCGTCTTTAGCGGATTGAGCGATGTCATCGGATCCTGCATTATCATTGCAATCTGCTTGCCTCTGATCGTCAGCCATTCCTTTTCGCTCTTAAATTCCGTAAGGTCAACAACGCCGTCATCATCGTCAGCGTCCTTTGTTCTGAAATGTATATGCCCCGAATCTATGTAGCCGTTCGAGTCGAGCATACCGAGAAACGTCTTTGTGAATACCGACTTACCCGATCCCGACTCACCTACTATCGCAATGCTTTCGCCCTTTTTTATATCAAGGCTTATTCCCCTGATTACATTCAGCGTATCGCCTCTTAGGGTGAACTTTACGTGGAGGTCGTCTACGGAAATTATCGTGTTCTTATCCATCAAAATCCACCTCCTATTTGTGATTACGCGGATCTGCCGAATCCGAGAAAGCATTTCCTATGATATAGAACGAAATCGTTATGATCGAAAGCACCATCGTAGGGAATATCAGCTGATACCTCATGTCAGGGCTCATCATAAGCGCACGTCCGGCATTTACAAGACGACCGAGTGAAGGCGTGCTTGCAGGCAGTCCGAGTCCGATATATGTGATAAATACTTCGCTGCTTATCGCACCCGGAATAGTAAGCGCCATTCTTAGCATGATAACCGAAACTATGTACGGAAGCAGATTCTTGAATATTATCCTGTGTATCGGCGTTCCGAGACATCTCGAAGCGAGGTTGTAGTCGCGATCCCTTATCATGAGTATCTGGTTTCGGATGAACAAAGCCATCGACAGCCACCCCGTAATACTCATCGCAAATATAAGCGTGAACATGCTCCTCTTCATGATATATGTGAGAAGCACAAGCACGATAGTACTCGGCACGTTGTCAAATATGTTCCACAGCTCCGTGAAGAAGAAATCAAGCTTTCTGACATATCCCCACAGCAGCCCTATCGTTATTCCGACTACCGCCTCAACTATTGCAACGACAAAGCCGATAAAGAGCGAGTTTCTCGTTCCTGCCCATATCATCGCCCACAGATCCTGCCCGGCGTTATTTGTACCGAACAAAAATTGTCCGCCAGGCTGCTGATTGCTGAGAGCCGTTCCGTCATCTCTAAAGAACAGCTTTCCCGCAGGTGCCTGATTCGGAAGAAACGGCTGAATGAACGTGAACAGCAGCAGCAAAACCATCAGTACAAGGAAGAACATTCCTATCTTGTTTTTGGAGAAGGTTCTGAGCGTTGAACGCCAATACGAGTATTCCTTGTAGCTTATCTTTTCCGAATCCCTGAGGTCGTGCTCCGCAAATGCAAAGAGCTCCTTTTCGCTCATATCGCCTGCCGGCGCAGGCTTTGACGGGGTATTTGGTTCCGAAGAATTGCCCGATTTTCCATGTTCAAGCTTGTCGAGATCCTCTCTGACTTTTTCCGTTACCTGCTCTTCCAGCTTCTTGGACATGCGATCCGTAATAGAAAACTTATTCATCAGCGCGAACCTCCCTTCTTTGCAAATGAGATTCTCGGGTCAATTATCGTCATCATTATATCTCCGAGTATAAGTCCTATGATGCTTATTGCCGAATATATCAGCACAAGCGCCTGAACTATCGTGTTATCCTGACTCTGTATAGCCTTTACAAGAAGTCCGCCCATGCCCGGTATCGAGTAGAGTGATTCAACATATATCGAGCCGACCATCGTGAGAAGGAAGGACGTAGGAATATACTGTATTAGCGGAACAAAGGCGTTTCTGAATATCTGCTTACTCATAACATCCTTGGAATTTACGCCCTTTGCTATCGCCAGCTTTACGTAGTCTTTGTTGCTCTCGTCGAGCATATATCGCCTTATCCACATTGCGTAGTAGGCGATATTACCGAGTGAAAGCGAGATCACCGGCAGGATGAAGCTCATCACATCGCCGCGCCTGAACAGTATAGGAAATCCGAAGAGATCCGTTCCGTACATCTGGATAAAAAGGTAATAGACTACCGCAGGTACGGCGTTTATAACGACGATAAATATGGTGCCGATATGATCCGGGAGTCCGTTCTTATGCCTTGCCATTATTCTGCCGAGCGGAATAGCAAGCACAAGTGCAAAGCCGAGCGAAATCGCGCCGAGGAACATCGAAACCGGGATTCTGCTCTTTAGAATTTCCGTGATGGCAACGCCCGGCTTCATTCTCGTCGAATTGCCGAGATCGCCGTGAATAAGATCGTTGTAAAAATGCTGAAGCTGTACGATTATCGGATCGTTAAGACCCTTTGCATCAAGCGCTCGCGATATCTGAGCCGGCGTCAGCTTATCAAAGTTATTGAAATAACCTTCTATAGGCATAAGCCGAAGCAGACAAAACACGATCGTACAGACTATGAACAGCGTAATAAATGAGCGAAGTACTCTTTTCGTCAAATATTGAGCCATTTATCATGCCTCCTGTAGATAATAATAAACCGGGCAGGTCGAAACTGCGCCCGCCCGGTCTTGTTAAGCCTAACTATTTATTGGATTTTGCACGCTCTGCCTTCCACTTTTCGAGTTCTTCATTGAACTGTTCTGTATTAAGAGGAGTCTTGAGTATGTGCTGTCCCTTGAATCTGAGCGTTGCAACGCCGTAAGGCGAGTAAGCTCCCTGGAACGGATTAAGGTACGAAGCCGTATATCCGCCCGATACGCCGAACGGAACAGCCATAGCGTGCTTGATAAGAATTGCCTCGGCATCCGCAAATGCAGCGTAACGCTCAGCAAGCTTCTCAACATCCGTTATTGCATCAGCCTTCTTGATAGCCTTGTAATACTCGTCTACGATTGCCTTTGTCTTAGGATCGGTGCTCTGATACATGAACTGATAGCTGTTTCCTTCCGCAAACGGATCTGAATATGTAAGAGGATCCGCATAGTCGCAGCCGTAGTTTGTCTTGAGCAGCATGTATTTGCCTGATCTTCTGACTTCCTTGAGGAAGCTCTGCGTAGGACCCTGTTCAACGATGATATCGATATAGTCCTTGCCGAGAAGAGCCTCTACCTGCGATTCGATATACTGACATTCAGCTTCCCAGTCAGCAACGTTAGGATTGTATACCATGAGGGTCTTGACAGGGAATTTGACACCCGAAGCCTTGAGCTCGTTCATAGCTGCATCTCTGTATTCCTTTGCCTTTGCTTCGTCAAAGTATTTGTCAGCAGCATCCGCATTTGCAAAGAATTCCTTGAATACGTCCTGATCTGCATAGTCCTTGCCGCCTGCAGCAACAAAGTTCGCAGGTGTTAAGGTGCTTCCTATCAAAGCCTCCGCGTTGTTCTCGTCGGAGATCTTTGTTGCGCCGAGTCTGTTTATTCCGTACATGATAGATTTACGGAAGTTCTCGTTATTGACTGCCTTGAGCCAGTTTTCAGGCTCGTACTGTTTGTCGAGCGACATTACGCCCTTAACAGTTCCGTCAGCAGCCGTTTCCGATTCACCGAAGTTGAAGCTGAAGAAGTACGAATAGCTTGCGTCTACGCGTTCAGGATGATAGAGATCCTTAGTATCCTCGTTTGCAGCCCAGCTCTTTGCCATTGTCGATGTGATGGAAGCCGATTCAACCTCGCCTCTCTGATACATCTCTCCCGAAAGAGTTGCAGCCTCAGCGTTAAATGTATAGTTTATGGATTTGATGTAAACCTTGTCTGCGTCCCAGTAATTCTCGTTCTTAAGCATCGAATAGCTTTCGCCCGTGTTGTACGTGTTGAGGTAGTAAGGTCCGCAGTTCAGAAGCTGTTCAGCCTGTACGCCGTCGAGAGCCTCTAAGTATTTGCTCCATTCGTCATAACCCCACGAATCACGCGCATCCCAGTCGCCTACAGCCTTGAGAGTCTTTTCGTTCATAGGTGCAAAGCATCCGTATGACATACATGTAAGGAAGTATGGGCATGGACTGTCAAGAGTGAATTCGAGAGTCTTTTCGTCAACAGCCTTAACTCCTACATTCTTGAAATCTCCGACCTTCTTGCCGTCATCATCAAACATAGGGTCGCCCGTTCCGGCAATCTTTGCGGCAGGAAGCATGTATGCAGCTGCAGCATCTGTCATTACCGTAAATTCAATAGCGTTTACGAAGTCCTGAGCCGTTACGTCAGCAGCCTCTTCTCCGTTTGAATCATACCACTTTGCGTCTTTGCGAAGGTGGAATGTCCACTTGAGTCCGTCCTCGGATGTTTCCCATTTTTCGGCGAGTGAAGGAATGACATTACCGTAGGTGTCATACTCAACAAGCCAGTCCTGACAGTTAGCAGGGATTTCCATGTCTCCGGTAGTTGTAGTGTCAAGATAGTTCAGTGTCTGAACATCTGACGAATACAGACTGCGGAATTCCGTTTTGCCGGAATCGTTGCTGTTTCCTCCGCATCCGGCAAGAAGAGCCACAGTCATTACCAGGATAAGAGCAGTGATCATTAGCTTTTTCTTCATTTCTTATTTCGCCTCCTGATTTATATGTCACATCGGACAAAACCAATTTGTATGCATTTATATATACATGAATAATACATACAAAACATGCATCTATATTATAGCACACTCTATATTAATAATGTCAATATGTACAAAAATATATATTTTTGTACATATATATCAAAAGCTCCGCTTTTATTATGTGAGCGGAGCTAAAACAAATTTATTCATCATTTTGTGTATTTTTTCTGTTATTATTCACAAATTTGCATGATAACGCTTTTGCAAATACTTATTTCCCCATTATTAACGCCTTGAGTTCATGAACGGAACGTGCAATTTTTGCTGATTTGAATTCGGAAAGGAAATCTTCGTCCCTGAAGCCCCAGGTCACTGCGATGCAGTCTATTTCCGCGTTTTCCGCCGTCTCTATATCGACCTCGGAATCTCCTACATATACTACATCTTTTTTGGAGAGGTCAAGCTCATTTATCACGGCATCGACCGAATCAGGTGCCGGTTTTCGCCTTATCCCGTCTTTTCTGCCTACTGCCGCATCAAAAGCATCGCTAAAGTACATATCGCACAGCTTAAGCACCGCGCTGTCGTCTTTGTTTGAGACTACGGCAGTCATGATGCCTTCTGCGCGCAAAGTCTTTATCAGCTCTTCTATTCCGTCATAAAGGCACGTCTTTATGTTGCAGTGCGCCTCATAATACGGAATATATATGTCGAGTACACGACGCTGCTCTTCTTCGCTCGTGCCTGTCGGCAACGCCTTTGATATGAGGTTGAACACTCCGTTTCCCAAGATGCTCCTTATATACGCCACATCACGCTTCGGGTATCCAGCCGCCTCAAGCGCATGGTTAACGCTGTCTGCAAGATCGAAAAGCGTATCGAGTATCGTTCCGTCCATATCAAATATAACTGCCTTGTACATTTTTGCTCCTTCAAATAGCGCAGGCTGTGAGTATATCACAGCCCGCCTTAAATCAATTATCCCATTAAAAGCTGCTCGTATGACCACCGTGGCTGATTCCGCCCGACGACATATGTGTGGTCGAGCCTCCTGTAAAGCCACCCGACCTGTCATCATCGTCATCTGTCGGTATAGGCGTCGCTACTACATTGGAATAAAGGAATGTATCGTGAGAGCCCGCTTCGTTTACAAGGAAGGACCCCGCGACTATATAATCCTTTGCTGCCGGCTTGTATCTTACCGTCTTGAGCTTACTCTTCATGCGGGTCGTTACGATTGCAGAGCTTGCAGCTCCTATCCCGAGTGCGGCAGCACCGCCTCCGGCAACAGGAAATGCAGGCTTTTCCTCCGGTTCTTCAGGAGGAACATCGAACGGATGCCCGTTCTTTGCCGATGTCACATATTCGTCGCTCTTATCCGCAAATGTCAAAAACGCTCTGAGATACTCTCCGCTTTTGAGAAAAGGAATTATCTCCGATTCCATGCGGTTTATTCCGTAATCTGTAAGTGCAGTGATACCGTAGCCGCACGTTCCTATGTGCATCTGCCTGTCACCCATGTTGAGCAGAACCATAGCACCGTCGTGATCGTCTCCGTACCCGAAGCCGTTCTGATTCCAGAAATCGTCGGCAAAAGCCTCGCTGGTTTTGCCGCCTACGCTGTTCTCAGTTATTACAAGCAAATCAAACGACTGCCTCTCGCTTATCTCATCAAGCTTTGCGGTAAGTTCAGCCTCTTCTTCGCTCGTAAGCAAATCGGCATTGTCTATGACCCTCGGATAAGTCTCCGAAAGAGCCTCTACAGGCATTGCAAACATCAGGCTTGCCCCTACCATAATCAAAACCGCCGCGGCTGCAGCAAATGTCCTAAAAAGATTTTTCTTAGTCTTTATTACAGTCATTGCCGCCTCCTTACACAAACATCCATCCAAGATAAGAGAGAACAAAAGCCGCTGCGGCAACAGCCGCTCCGATTCCTATTCTCCACGCCCTGAGCTGACCTTTATCTACAGGAAGATCGCCGACAAATCTGCCGGTCTGACCGTTCATAGCAAATGTGTATTTTCCGCCATTCCACGAGGTGTTAAGAAGCCATACCGGATAAAGCGCATAGCTCGCACTCGTATCGTAGAAATGAACATCCACATTTTCCGTGCTTACGGAATCGTAACCGCCGACAGTGGTTTCTATCATGTTTGCAGCACTCGTCCTTATTCTCGTATTTGCACGCTCCACGCTGGCATATGCATCGACATCATATCTGTCTGCAAGATACCCTGCAAGATATGCAGTCTTGAACGGCACGGCATCGTCGAAGTTAAACGGCTCAATGGATTCCATGAGGTCATCTGCAAGCTTGCTCGATCCGTCTATGGCAACATGCTTAAATTCCATGTCGGCTTCGCGCTCAAGATTGTAATGCTTCGTCTCTGTATAATTATTCTTGCTGTCCGACCAATGGTTACGCTCCTCAGCACTAAAGCTCGCACTCACATGAGTCTTTGCATCGAAAAGCCAGAACGGAACATATATGCCTTTGATCTCGTCTATATGGTTTTCGTCCTTGAATACCTTAGGAACGAGGCGTCTCCCCGTAACGTGTCTTCTGAGACTCGCCTTCGCTTCTTCCTTATCGAGCTTGAATGGAATCAGAAAATCAGGCTTAAGATCGCCCTTGAACTGTGACGGTATTACGACCGCGTTGTTGCAGTACGGGCATGATGTAGCTGCCATTTCGGCATCGCCTATTATCTCTCCACCGCAGGAATTGCAGACATATACTTTGAAATTATCCGTTTCGCCTTCTTCCCACTCCGTCCCCGGCTTGTCGCTCAGGCTTACGCCGTCTTTCTCTTCGGATGCGCCGCCCTCAAGCGGCAGATCGTCTATCTCCGAAACATCAATGAGAGTGGAACAGTAAGGGCACTTCATTTTCTGCGTAGCACTGTCAAAGCCAACGCTTGATCCGCACTTAGGGCACTTAAATTCTCTTATTTCAGGCAAACTATCAGCTCCTTTCCGTTTTCAGTCCGTACGCTTTTTAGCCTATCTTTTCTCCGCATTCAGGGCAGAATTTAGGTATATTATCAGGGTCTGCCGGTTCATATCCGCATTTGCCGCATTTTACCTTTTCGTTCTTCTTGCTTCCGCAGTTAGTACAGAAGTTTCCTGTGTTATCTGTACCGCAGCTGCATTTCCAGCTTCCGCTCTCCGGCTTTGGCGTACCGCATGAAGAGCAGAATTTGCCCGAAGAATGGTTGCCGCATTTGCCGCATACCCACTCGCCGGCTGCTTCGTTCTGCACCGCATTCTGCTGACCCATTGCGTAGAGATTCTGCATGTTGTTTGCACCGCCGCCTGCGTTCATAGCCATTCCCATGCCCATGAAGCCTGTCATCGCACCGTTTTCGTTCTGTGCGGCAGCCTTCATCGCTTCCGCCTGAGCACCTGCAAGCGTTGCAGCAGCCATCGTCGGATCGCGCAGAACCGCAGCAGCCTGGTAGTCCTGAATTCTCTTCTGATCTTCCGGTGTCAGCGTTATAGGGTTAAGCGCAACCGAAACCACCTTGAGACCTCTCGTCTCTCTCCACTTCTTGGAGAGAACCTCGTTCATCGAATCTTCGATTTCTGTGTTGTGGCTTGCAAGCTGATTGGGTCTGAGCCCAAGCTCCGAAAGTCTTCCGAATGCAGGCGCAAGCGCACTTATAAATTCGGTCTTGAGCTGTGTATCAAGATTTTCTCTTTCGTATTCGCCTGAAACATTGCCGCATACGTTTTTGTAGAAGAGAATAGGGTCCTCTATCTTGTATGAGTAAACGCCCGAACATCTTACCTGAACGTCGATGTCCATTTTGATGTTGTTATCTACGATTCTGAACGGAATAGGGTTCGGTGTTCCGAATTTATTGTCGAGCAGTTCCTTAGTGTTGAAGTAATATACGCGCTGATCCTTGCCCGTGTCTCCGCCGTAAGACAAACGGCGCGCAAGGGTTTCAAAGGTCTTGCGTATTGCTTCCTCAAGGTCTCCGACAAAGATCGTAGGCTCTGATGAAGCGTCATATGTGAACTCACCCGGTTCCGCACATACTTCCACGATTTCCCCCTGATCTACGATAATCATGCACTGTCCGTCAGCAACGACGATTCCGGAACCCTGAGTGATGATGTTATCGTTTCCTTTTGTGTTTGATGAACGGCTTCCGATGCGCTTTTCTCCGCGTCTTACCAAAACCGTCTCATCCATTGCATCGCAGTAAAAAAATTCCTTCCACTGATCGGCTAAGGTGCCGTGAAGAGCTCCAAGTCCCGCCTTGATCAATCCCATAGTAGTCTCCTTTCATTTAAGCGTATTTAACATGCTTTATTGATATCATTGCTTACAAATGTTTTCTTGTTCTTATATTTTACTGTTTTTTATATATAAAGTAAATGATTGATTTACTTTATACTTTCATATGTGGTATATTCATATATATCAAACTCGCCGCATATCCGGGCGGCATAACGGGAGGTACGCCATGAGAACAAAAGACAAAATAAAGATAGAAAGAGCAAACGCAATTCTCGAGCAGGAGAAGCTTCGCCGCAAGGAAAGCAAGAGCGCACGCGTCATGAACATAGTTACCATAGGAACGCTTATTATCCTCGTAGGACTTGCTGCGGCAGCACTTATAATGCCGGAGCCTGAGAAGGAATAAATCCAGTACAACTTTCCCATCAAAAATCGCCGCAGGTATCCCTGCGGCGTATTTATTTTATTTTTATACAACAAGCCCTGCAATTACATATGTAACAAAAGCGGCAAGCCATGCGACTGTACACTGAAACAGAACTATTCCAGCAGCCCACTTATTTCCAAGCTCGCGTCTTATGGCGGCAATCGCCGCAACGCAAGGCGTATAAAGCAGGCAGAACACGAGAAACGCGAGTGCGGCGGCAGGCGTTATAGCCGCCATAAGCTCATTCTCTCCGCCTATCAAAACGCCGAGAGTCGATACGACACTTTCCTTTGCAAGAAAACCGGTTATCAAAGCCGTCGAAAAACGCCAGTCGCCGAAGCCCAAAGGAACAAACAGCGGAGCTATAACACCCGCGATAATCGCAAGTATGCTCTTGTGCTGATCTCCCGTCATATTGAAATGAATGTCAAAGTTCTGCAGAAACCATATTACAAGAGTGGCTATGAATATTACGGTAAACGCCTTCTGAATGAAATCTCTTGCCTTATCCCAGAGAAGGCGCGCGACGTTTTTGATGCCGGGCATTCTGTAATTCGGAAGCTCCATGACAAACGGCACAGCCTCGCCTTTGAATACGGTTCCCTTCGACAGCAGCATCGTAAGTATCCCGATTATTATTCCGAGCACGTACAAAAGTACCATCACGATCCAGCCGTTTTTCGGGAACAGCGCCGCCGTAAAAAGAGCGTATATCGGCATTTTCGCCGAACAGCTCATAAAAGGCGTTATAAGCAGCGTCATCTTTCTGTCTCTTTCAGAAGGGAGCGTGCGCCCTGCCATTACCGCCGGAACCGTGCATCCGAAGCCGATGAGCATAGGAACTATGCTGCGCCCGGAAAGCCCTATGTGACGAAGCCCCCTGTCCATAACAAAGGCTACGCGCGCCATATATCCGGTGTCCTCAAGCAAAGACAGGAAGAAGAAAAGCGTCACTATAATAGGAAGAAAGCTAACCACAGAGCCAACTCCGGCAAAAATGCCGTCTACCACGAGCAGCCTTATCCACTCGCCGACTTCCCACGAAACGAACGCATCCGATACCACTCCGGCAAGCGCATCCACTCCGCTCTGAAGAATTTCCTGAAGCGCCGAACCGATTACATTAAATGTGAGGAAAAAGATTAAGCCCATTATTGCTATAAATGCAGGAATCGCCGTATATTTGCCCGTCAGAAACTCGTCAGCCTTCCTCGACCTTATATGCTCCTTGCTCTCTTCCGGTTTAACGACGGTTTCCGCAACGAGCTTTTCTATGAAGGAAAATCTCATATCGGCGACGGCAGCAGCCCTGTCAAGACCGCACTCGTCTTCCATCTGCATGATCATATGCTCTATAGTCTCTTTTTCGTTTGCCGTAAGACCGAGCGCTTCGATTACGAGCTTATCGCCCTCTACGATCTTTGTTGATGCGAATCTTACCGGTATTGAAGCGTCTGCGGCATGGTCTTCGATCATGTGCATGATTGCATGTATGCATCTGTGCACCGCTCCGCCGCGTTTGTCGGCTACGCAAAAGTCGTTTCGACCCGGCTTTTCCTGAAAATGCGCAATGTGAATCGCATGATTCACGAGCTCGTCTATGCCCTCGTTTCTGCTCGCCGAAATCGGCACGACAGGGATGCCGAGTGCCGCTTCCATCTCGTTTATCTTTACAGAACCGCCGTTGTTACGAAGCTCGTCCATCATGTTGAGTGCAAGCACCATCGGCGTTTCAAGCTCCATGAGCTGCATAGTAAGATATAGGTTTCTCTCTATGTTCGTCGCATCAGCTATGTTGATTATTCCACGCGGCTTCTCGTCGAGTATGAATCGTCTCGTAACGATTTCTTCATTAGTGTAAGGAGACAGAGAATATATGCCCGGCAGATCCGTTTTCATCGTATTCGG
>JAEXBK010000010.1 GCA_023394035.1 Bacillota bacterium | reverse complement strand
GGGCTGATTACCAAACAGGCTCTTGACGAAGCAAGAGAAAGCTTGGCTAAATTAATTAATGCGGATTCCAAAGAAATTTACTTTACAGGATGCGGCTCTGAGTCGAATAACTGGGTGCTTAAGGGAGTTGCAGATCAGCTTAAGGCTAAGGGAAACCACATAATCACGACGGTTACAGAGCATCCTGCGATTCTTAATACATGTGCATTTCTCAAGAAGCGCGGATTTGAGATTACATATCTTCCTGTAGACAGCGAAGGCAGACTTAATCCGCAGGATCTCGAAAATGCAATAACCGATAAGACGATACTTATCAGCGTGATGATGGTAAACAACGAGATAGGAACGATTTATCCTATCAAGGAGCTTGCTGCGATAGCAAAGCAGCACAAGATTCTTTTCCATACGGATGCTGTTCAGGGGCTCGGCAATGTGCATATCGATGTGAAGGAGCTCGGCATAGATTTCATGTCTGTTTCAGCTCACAAGATATACGGACCTAAGGGGGTAGGCGCGTTATACATAAGAAGAGGCGTTCAGCTTCCGAAATTTATAGACGGCGGATCACAGGAAGCCGGCAAAAGAGCGGGAACGGAGAACGTACCGGGCATCGTCGGCTTCGGTAAGGCTGCAGAGCTTGCACGTCTGAACCTTGATGAACATATCGCTCACAGCAAAGAGCTTCGCGATTATCTTGCAAAGAGAATCGTAGAGGAAATACCTCACGTATTCATCAACGGAACCATGGAAGAAAGACATCCGGGTAACCTGAATGTAACCTTCGAATATATCGAAGGAGAATCCATACTGCTCCAGCTTGACGCATGCGGTATTGCGATTTCTACAGGTTCTGCATGTTCCTCAAAGTCGCTCAAGCCGTCTCATGTAATTTCCGCGCTTGGAGTTTCGGATGAGCTTATTCACGGAACGGCAAGATTTACGGTTGGCGATTTCACAACAAAAGAAGATATAGATTATACAGTTGAATGCCTCAAGAAGGTAGTTGAATGGCTCAGAGAGCTTTCACCTCTCGGACCTGGGAAAGGATGGAACTAAAAATGGGATTATATAACGATAAAGTAATGGATAACTTCATGCACCCCCAGAATATCGGTGAAATCGAGAATCCTGACGGTGTAGGTATATACGGCAGCCCTGTCTGCGGCGATATGATGCAGATGCACATCAAGGTCGATGAAAATGATGTCATCACAGACTGCAAATTCAAAACCTTTGGCTGTGGATCGGCTATAGCATCGTCAAGCATGGCAACACAGATGATTATCGGAAAAACTGTCGAAGAAGCTCTTCAGATAACTAACAAGGACGTAGTTAACGAGCTCGGCGGTCTTCCGGCTGTTAAGGTTCACTGCTCGGTGCTTGCGGATCATGCAATCAAGTCAGCTATATATGACTATGCTACAAAGAACGGTAAAACATATAAGGGTCTCGAAGGCTTTGATCCTAATGCCGATCACGATGACGATGAAGTTACGGAAGAGTGAAGAATAGGCGATAATTGATGATAAAGGGTTGTTGCGGGTCGATCTATCTGATAAGATACGATTGAAAAGCAGTCAACCCTGTTTTTCTGTTATTTGAAAAAACGAGGTGATAATCGTGATGAATACAGATGAAATGATAATAAACGAATATTATTCATGGTGCGAGAAATGTGCCGGGGATCCGTTTTTGACAGCAGAACTGAATAAACTTAAAGACAATGATCAGGAGCTGATCGAATGCTTTTATGACTCGATAAGGTTCGGAACATCAGGAATGCGAGGTCTTATAGGTGCAGGACCTAACAGGCTGAACAAATACGTAATAATACGTGCAACGCAGGGGCTTGCGGATCACATCAAAAATGCCGGAAAGAAGCAGCGAGTAGTTATAGCATACGACAGCAGAAAATTTTCAAAGGAATTTGCAAAAACCGCAGCAAAGGTAATGTCGGGAAACGGAATTACGGCATATCTTTTTGATGCGCTTACGCCTGTGCCGGTTTTGTCTTATGCTATAGACAAGCTCGATGCGGCATACGGGATTATGATAACTGCAAGCCATAATCCTTCGGATTACAACGGATATAAGGTTTATGCACAGGATGGATATCAGATAGTCGGTGATGATCCGGACGATATACTTAAAGCGATAGAAGCGCATGATTATTTTGATGACATACAGATGAACGAAGAGCTCATAGAGCCGGTAGGAGAACATATAGGGCGGTCTTTTATACGGGATGTGGTTTCAACCGTGCCTGACGTATTAACCCCCGCAATTAAAGAAAATATAAAGATAGTATACACACCTCTGAACGGAACGGGAAACCGCTATGTCAGAAAAGCCCTTTCGGATTTCGGGTTTACGGATGTGAGCGTAGTATCATCACAGGAGCTTCCGGACGAAAACTTCACGACATGTAAGTCGCCTAACCCGGAGAAGCTTACAGTATACACCGAAGCGTTCAGACTTCTTGACAGAAAAAAAGCCGATATAATAATTGCAACCGATCCTGACTGTGACAGAGTAGGATGTGCCATTATTCACGACGGTATGAAGGTAAATTTAAGCGGAAATCAGATAGGTATACTTATGCTCGACTTCCTCTGCAGAACGAGAAGCCCTCAGCAAGGCTCTGTAT
>JAEXBK010000166.1 GCA_023394035.1 Bacillota bacterium | reverse complement strand
ATATTTTCACTCAGAAATACGGCAAAATCAGTGCGGGTTCCGCGCAATATGAGAGAAAGAGCAAATCAAAGTCGGCGCTCGCGGTCAGACCGTTTACATACGGCAGATATGAGCTTTTCAAGAACAGAGACAGCTACGAGCTGAATTCGGGCGAAGTCATAAAAAGCTTTTTCCCGATTTCAGAGGATCTTGATAAGTATATAAATACCGCCTTTGTGCTTGAGCTCACATCAAAAGTTTTACTTGAGGAGCATCCGCAGCCGAGACTGTTCGGTATTCTGGTCGATTTTATGAAGCTGATGGAAAAGCGCACCACCGCTTTTGATACACCCGTACTGGCATATATGATAAAGCTTCTTGAGGAAACGGGAACTGCACCGGAGCTTTCTTCGTGCGCTTCGTGCGGCAGCGAAAGCATTGAGTTTTTCAGCGTAGAGGATGGCGGAATGATATGCGCGGATTGCCTCAAAAATAAGAATCGAAGATTGATTTATAAGCCTGAATTTGATATTATAAATATAATTAGATATTTTTCAGCAAAACCTATAGTAGCATTCGAAAAGGTAGCACTAAATGACCGCGATGCAAAGAAGCTGCGTGCAATTTTACGCGAATATATCACGTGTCATCTCGATGTGGGACCTTTGAAAAGCGAAAGTATGTTATAGATCGGAGGGAATAAAATGGAAGTTACGTTAGAGAAAATCGAATTGGTAAGAGATCGTACAGGAGTTACTTACAAGGAAGCAAAGGACGCTCTTGAAGCAACAGGCGGAAATGTCGTCGATGCAATAATTTCAATAGAAGCGAAGGTGGACGGCGAAGGAAATGTAAGCAGCACGAGAGAAAAGAAGGATGCTCTCATAAACAAGATGAAATCAACCTTCGAAAAAGGAAATGTCTCCAAGATCCTCGTAACGAGAGAAGGAGAAACAATCCTGAACATTCCTCTTACCCTGGGGATCTTAGGAAGCGTAATTGCACCTTGGGGTATGATAGCAGGAGTAGTGGCTGCATTCGGCTTCAAATGCAAGATTCAGTTCGTCAAGGATGACGGCTCTGTAGTGGATCTTTCGGAAAAGGCCGGCGACCTTTATGATTCTGCAAAGGAAAAAGGTCAGGATCTCTACCAGGATATTAAGGAAAAAGCTCCTGCCGCATTTGAAGAACTCAAGGAAAAAGGCGAGGATGCTTTGAACAAGGCTATGGAAGCCGCTTCAAAGGCAAAGAACAAAATAAGCAAGTACGGCGATGACTTAAATGATGTTGTTGCTGACATCGATTTTGAGGATATCACCGACGAGGAAGAAGAACCAGAAGATAAATAAGCAGATAGGGAGAACCGATGATTAACAGTAAAGCAACGATGGAAAAGATAGTCGCATTGGCTAAGAACAGAGGCTTTGTGTACCCGGGATCGGAAATCTACGGGGGCCTTGCGAATACTTGGGATTACGGTCCGCTTGGAGTCGAATTCAAAAATAATGTCAAGAGAGCATGGTGGAAGAAATTTGTTCAGGAATCCAAATACAATGTCGGAGTTGACGCAGCTATTTTGATGAATCCGCGCACATGGGAAGCGTCGGGACACATAGGGGGATTTTCCGATCCTCTTATCGACTGCAAGGAGTGTAAGGCCAGATTCAGAGCAGACAAGCTTATCGAAGCTTACCGCGAGGAGAACGGTCTTCCTGAAGAAACTGTTGACGGCTGGTCAAACGAAAAACTCGAATCATACATAAAAGACAACGGAGTTAAATGCCCTGAATGCGGGAACAGCAATTTTACCGGACTCAGGCAGTTTAACCTGATGTTCAAGACATTTCAGGGCGTTACAGAGGATAACACAGCTCAGATATATCTGCGTCCTGAAACGGCTCAGGGTATTTTTGTCAATTTCAGAAATGTACAGCGTACATCAAGAAAGAAGATTCCTTTCGGCATAGCTCAGATAGGAAAATCCTTCAGAAACGAAATTACTCCGGGCAACTTTACATTCAGAACGAGAGAGTTTGAGCAAATGGAGCTCGAATTCTTCTGCAAACCCGGTACGGATCTCGAATGGTTCGAATACTGGAGAATATACTGCGAAAACTTCCTTAAATCGCTTGGCATGACTATGGAAAATATAAGGCTGAGAGATCATGCAAAGGAAGAGCTTTCGCACTATAGCAAGGCAACGACTGATATCGAATACCTGTTCCCGTTTGGCTGGGGAGAATTGTGGGGCATAGCCGACAGAACGGATTTCGATCTCAGACAGCATGTTGAGTTCTCAGGTCAGGATATGACATATACCGAGCCTGAAACCAACGAAAAATATATTCCTTACTGTATCGAGCCTTCGCTCGGAGCAGACAGAGTTGCACTCGCATTTTTGATCGACGCTTACGATGAAGAGACCATTGCATCCGACAACGGAAAAGAGGATACACGAATCGTAATGCGCTTCCATCCTGCGCTTGCGCCTTTCAAGGCTGCGGTTCTGCCGCTTGCCAAGAAGCTTTCGGATGTCGCTCAGCCGATATACGAAGAGCTTGCAAAGTATTTCAATGTTGATTACGACGAGTCCGGTTCGATCGGCAAGAGATACCGCAGAGAAGATGAGATCGGAACTCCGTTCTGCATCTGCGTGGACTTTGATACACAAGAGGATAACTGCGTGACAATAAGAGATCGTGACACAATGGAGCAGATAAGGCTTCCGATTTCAGAAGTCAGACAGTATATTGAGGAAAGACTTATATTTTAGTATAGGTCTATGATGAAAGGCTTTTTGAAAGGAGGCCCCACATGAAAAAATTCGTTTATTCGTTCAATGAAGGTTCCAAGGAAATGCGTGAACTTCTTGGCGGCAAAGGCGCTAACCTTGCCGAGATGACCAAGATAGGACTGCCTGTTCCGTTCGGCTTTACGGTAAGCACCGAAGCCTGCACGGATTATTATGATCAGGGTGGCGCACTCTCAGACGAAATCATTG
The DNA here is from genome assembly GCA_023394035.1 of Bacillota bacterium. Classification (GTDB taxonomy): domain Bacteria; phylum Bacillota; class Clostridia; order Peptostreptococcales; family Anaerovoracaceae; genus Eubacterium_B. The sequence continues at coordinate 11,900 of JAEXBK010000166.1, read as the reverse complement.
GACAGATTGACGAGAAGCTTGCGGAACTCGAAAATGTAATGGGCAAGAAATTCGGCGATATCAACGATCCGCTACTCGTATCGGTTCGTTCGGGATCGAGAATCTCAATGCCGGGAATGATGGACACTATCCTCAATCTCGGACTTACAGATGAAGCCGAAAAAGGACTTGCTGCACTTACAGGTAATGATAGATTTGCAGCAGACAGCTTCCGCCGTTTTATCCAGATGTTCGGAAGCGTAGTTATGGGCATCGAAATGAAAAACTTTGATAAAGTTTTTGACGGCATTAAAGAAAAATACGGAGCAAAGTACGACGTGGATCTTTCGACTGATAATCTCCACGAAGTAATTGCAGAATACAAGAAAATTGTTCACTACGGAGAGCCGGGAGGATTCCCTGCAACTCCGCGCGATCAGCTTTTAGAAGCTGTTAAGGCTGTATTCCGTTCATGGAACAACGATAGAGCTATTCTTTACAGAAAGCTGAACAGAATCCCGGATTCTTACGGAACAGCTGTAAACGTTCAGTCGATGGTATTCGGAAACATGGGTAACACATCGGGAACAGGTGTTGCGTTTACGAGAAACCCTGCAACAGGCGAAAACAAGATCTTCGGTGAATTCCTCGTTGATGCACAGGGCGAAGACGTAGTTGCCGGTATCAGAACACCTAAGCCTATCGCAGAGATGGCTGAGGCATTCCCTGATGTATACAATGATTTTGTAAACATCGCAGGCGTTCTCGAAAAACACTACAAAGACATGCAGGACATGGAGTTTACGGTTGAGCGCAACAAGCTTTACATGCTCCAGACGCGTTCAGGAAAGCGTACTTCGCAGTCGGCTGTAAAGATCGCGGTAGACATGGTAAACGAAGGTCTTATAGATAAGGAGACTGCTGTTCTTCGTATAGACCCTGAACAGATAGACCAGCTGCTTCATCCTCGCTTTGATGAAAAAGCCGAAAAAGAAGCTCTTTGCCTTGCAAAAGGACTTCCTGCTTCTCCGGGAGCTGCAAGCGGTAAGATCTACTTCACTGCTGCTGATGCCGTTGACGCATCGGAGCAGGGCGAAAAGACTATTCTCGTAAGAGAAGAAACTTCACCTGAGGATCTTGCAGGAATGGTTGCTGCAGAAGGCATCCTTACAGCAAGAGGAGGAATGACATCCCACGCTGCAGTAGTAGCAAGAGGAATGGGTAAGTGCTGCGTTGCAGGCTGTTCGGAAATCGTAGTTTCAGAATCCGAAAAGACGATGAAGGTTGGAGATAAGGTTTACCACGAAGGTGATTTCATTTCCATCAACGGACAGAACGGAAGCGTTTACGAAGGAAGTGTTGCTACGGTTAAGCCTGAGCTTTCCGGAGACTTTGCTACTATCATGTCATGGGCTGACGGTATCAGAACACTCAAGATCAGAACGAATGCGGATCAGCCGGCAGATGCTCGTCAGGCTGTACAGTTCGGTGCAGAAGGTATAGGTCTTTGCCGTACGGAGCACATGTTCTTTGCCGAGGAGAGAATTCCTGCAATCAGAAGAATGATCGTAGCTGATACGGAAGAAGCTCGCCGTGAGGCTCTTGCAAATCTTCTCCCATATCAGAAGGAAGACTTCAAGGGAATATATGAGGCTATGGAATCAAGACCTGTAACTATCAGACTTCTTGACCCACCTCTTCATGAGTTCCTTCCTAAGACTCAGGAAGAAACAAAGGCTCTTGCAGAGCACATCAACGTTCCTTACGAAAAGCTCGTAAAGATCACGATGGAGCTGCATGAACAGAACCCTATGCTCGGTCACAGAGGCTGCAGACTTGCTGTAACATATCCTGAAATAGCTGAGATGCAGACTCGTGCTATCATGGAAGCTGCTATCGAAGTTAAGCAGGAAAAAGGATATGATATCATTCCTGAAATCATGATTCCGCTCACATGCATAGACAAGGAAATGGATTTTGTTAAGGATACTGTAGTTGCAACGGCTGAACAGTGCAAGAAGGATTATAATTCGGATATCAAGTACCTCGTAGGAACTATGATAGAAATCCCTCGCGCTGCTCTTACAGCAGACGAAATTGCAAAGAGCGCTGAATTCTTCTCGTTCGGAACAAACGATCTTACTCAGATGACATTCGGCTTCTCCCGTGACGATACAGGTAAGCTTATCAAGACATATGTTGATAAGGGAATCTTCAAGGAAGACATCTTCCAGTCGCTTGACCAGAACGGAGTCGGCAAATTGGTTGAAATGGCTGCAATGCTCGGCCGTCAGACGAGAAGCGATCTTAAGCTCGGAATCTGCGGAGAGCACGGCGGAGATCCTCGCTCAATCGAATTCTGCCACAGAGTAGGCCTCAACTACGTTTCATGCTCACCATACCGTGTACCTGTTGCAAGAATAGCAGCAGCACAGGCGGCAATCAAGAACAGAGGCTAATAAATCAAAACAAGCGCCCTGCCGAAAGGCAGGGCTTTTGCATGTGCGAATGTCACCATGATGCATTCTGATGCTGCCACGATGTCACCTTGATGTTATCTTGATGTTATCTTGATGTCGCCACAAGGTCACCGCGGGTTTACATAATACCTGTATATTATTCCATAAAATGCTATTTTTTACATGATTTGACTCCATTTTTGATGAATTTTGCTGCAATTATGGAACGATATGAGCGAGGCGAGGTTTTTACCGGATGAAAATTTTTAAAATATCAACGAACCTTGAGCAAAATTGGGTATAATAGTAAGAGTTAAAGCTTAGTGTGTATAACCGAACGACAAAAAACAGGGGAAACTTATGAAAAAAATGATGAAAACTTTATTCAAATATTTCAGACCGCACAAAAAACTTTTTATGCTCGATATGTTTTCGGCAATTATGATTGCGGCTGTTGACCTTGCTTTCCCGATGATCTCAAGATCGGCTATGTACGACCTGCTTCCGAACAGTAAGTACAGAGCCTTCTTTACGGTGATGGCAATAATAACCGTGGCGTACATAATGCGCTCGGTATTCTACTATATTATGACATATCGCGGACATACATTCGGTGCAATAGTGGAAGCCGATATAAGAGCCGATCTCTTTGGACATCTTCAGGATCTCGATTTTGAATTTTACGACAAAAATAGAACAGGCTCACTGATGAGCAGGTTGACGGGAGATCTGTTTGAGATAACTGAGCTTGCGCACCACGGTCCCGAGGACATGATAATTGCTATCTCAACGATTGTGGGTGCTCTTATTCTCATGTTCAGCATAGAATGGAGACTTGCCATAGTTGTAGCTTTGATGATTCCTGCCTTTGTTATAGTCACTATGCTTGCAAGAAAGAATATGGCCGAGGCATCAGCAAATGTAAAGAAAAAGATGGCTTTGATAAACTCAGACATAGAATCGGGCATATCGGGAATCAGAACCTCTAAGGCTTTTGCCAACGAAAACGTAGACAAAAGGAGATTCAGCGAGGCAAACGATGTATATAAGGGGGCAAAGAGCGGTTTCTACAAGGCTATGGGACGCTTCAATTCAACGCAGGAGCTTTTTATGTGCATTTTGCCTGTAGCAGTAATCGCTTTTGGCGGTAAGCTCATAATGGACAATAAACTTAATTATATCGACCTCATTACATTCACGCTGTTTGTAAGCACTTTTACTACGCCTATCAGGAGGATGGCGAACTTTGCGGAGATTTTCACAAACGGTATGGCAGGCCTTAAGCGGTTCGGAGAAATCATGGATATAAAGCCTCAGGTCGAGGAAAAAGACGGTGCTCCGAGCATGGATGTAGAGCAGGGCAGAATAGATATAGATGACATCAGCTTTGCATACAACGAAAATTCAGAGATAATCAGCGGACTGAGCCTGCATATAAAAGCCGGTGAAACCGTTGCCGTGGTTGGACCTTCGGGCGGTGGCAAAACAACTCTTTGCCAGCTTATACCGAGATTTTACGACGTGGCATCCGGAAGCATCAAAATAGACGGTACTGACATCAGAGATGTAAATAAGAGATCGCTCAGGTCAAATATCGGTATCGTTCAGCAGGATGTATTTATTTTCGCTGATACGGTGCTCGAGAACATAAGATACGGTAAGCCGAAAGCTTCTTATGAGGAAGTTGTTGCGGCAGCAAAGCGCGCAAAGATATACGATGACATAATTGCGATGCCTGACGGCTTTGACACTTATGTCGGAGAACGCGGAACAAAGCTTTCGGGAGGCCAAAAGCAAAGAATTTCGATTGCAAGAATCTTCCTCAAAAACCCTAAGATACTCATACTTGATGAGGCTACTTCGGCACTCGATACGGTCACGGAACAGATGATTCAGAGATCGTTTGACGAGCTTGCAGCAGGGCGTACCAGCCTTGTCATTGCTCACCGACTTGCAACAGTCAAAAACGCCGACAGGATAATCTTAGTAGAGGACGGACAGATAAAAGAGCAGGGCACACACGAAGAGCTGATGAAACTTGATGGTGGCTACGCAAAGCTATACAATACACAAAAGCTCAGCTAAACAAAAATCAAAAGAGCCTGCATCGGCGCATCAGCCGTGTGCAGGCTCTTCAGGTTTCGGGATTCGTATTTTGATAACAACTCGCCGCCTCAGCATTGCTATAAGCTACTTAACCTTGATGCTAAACTCCATATCGCCTAAGGCATGATCGACAAGATACCTTATATTGAACATAGGAAATTCGCCCGCGAAGCGATTTTTGTTGATTGAGCAGTTACCTATCATATTTGAAAACCACTCCGGATTGCTTGAAATATCAACCTTTGAGGGAGAATGTGGGAGCCTGCGAAGCTCGGAAACAATTTTGTCGTAAGCGATTTCACCTTCAACGAGCTGCCTGAAGGCGGGATGATACGTGCCGCCGTTTATTACCGAAAGCTCACCGCTTCCTATGAGATCCGTGCTCTTTAGTCCGACACGCATGATTTTGATGCCTGCATTATGGAGGATAATGTACATTTCTTTAGTTCTTGCGATGGCTTCGTCGCGCGAAAGCGGCTCATAAGTGCCGCTTTTATACATATCAAAAAGCTCGGTGTCATCTATAACTACGACAGGATAGAGCCTTGCCAGCTTCGGTGCGAGTTTTGTTGTTTCTTTTGCCGAGTATATGCACGACTCAAAGCTGTCGCCCGGAAGCCCGACCATGAGCTGGATGCCGAGGTCAAAACCGAAGGCTTTTATCATTTCGGAAGCTCTTATGACAGTAGCCGCGTCATGACCGCGCTTTGATTGTTCGAGAACGGAATTATCAAAGGACTGAACGCCGAGCTCTATCGTCTTTACACTATGCGCCTTCAGGTTTTCAAGTATTTCTTCGTCTATGTAATCGGGTCTCGTCGAAAGATGTATGGATGAGACTCGCCCTGATTTTACGTATCTTTCGGCGATTTCGAGATAATTGTTCTGCATCGAAAGAGGGATGCCGGTAAAGCTGCCGCCGTAAAAAGCGATTTCAATTTCGGCAGGCGAAATATGGGAGAGTCCCGAAAGGTATGCTTCTATCGTGGAAATGACTTCGTCTTCCGTTGCCGCATGCTGTCTCGCAGCTATATTGTTTTGATTGCAGAATACGCAGAGGTGTCTGCACCCCAGATGAGGGATGAATATCGGAATTATCGCGTGTTTTTTCATGGTTATAAAATAGAACCTATATCGGTAAGCTGGTATTCGGGAAACCACTTACATTTGAGAGAGCGTGCTTCTATGAATTCGAGTATAGAGGCGAAGTCGGGATGGTGCGTCAGGTCGCCGTTAAATATGATTTCGTCACCGAGCCTGCCGCAGGTTCCGCCTATAAAGCCTGTATCAAAGCCGGCAAGCCTGATGTGACCCGGCGTTATCTCAAGGATATCGAGATCGGTATAGCGACGGCAGCTCTTTGCTATTCCGGCGTCGGATGTGATTATAGAATTTTCGTCTATGATCGCTATATTGCATTTGCTGTATCCTTGCTTGACATTTATCATAGTCATGCCGAGCGCAGAAGCCGCTTCACTGAGGAGCGGTGCGGTTATGCTTAGATTATGTATGAAATATTTTCCTGTGCATGCGGCGCAGAATACAGCATCATCAGGGTATTCGAGACCGAGGTCTTCGGTGGTTGCAGGGAAGATCGGAGCGTCGGCACTTATTCCCATTTTGCACAGAAAAACATCGGGATGATTTGAAATATATCTCCCGACTATGCCTTGAGTTTCCACCGTTTCGATATCGTAGCCTGATGAAATAAGATACTCTGTCAGTCTTGAATTTGCGTCTTTTGATAAATAAGCTTTCATATAAGGCATTATACTATAATTTAGCTTGAAATAGTATGGAGAATGAATATATAATTAATTATGTATGAAAAAATATATAAATTGTTTGGAGGACCAAATGGATAACAATAAATTAGCGGAGCTTTTGTTCCCGGAAGTAAAGATGACAACCGAAGAAACAGAAAAGAAATATCCGCCACGCAATCTGCCGGATAATGCAAAGGTGACGAGACTCGGACCTTCACCGACAGGCTTTATTCATCTCGGCAATCTTTACGGAGCCTTTGTCGACGAAAGACTTGCTCACCAGTCAGGCGGCGTATTTTTCCTCCGAATTGAAGATACTGATGACAAGCGTTATGTCGAAGGCGCAGTCAAAATAATAATAGACTCCCTAAAGTTTTTCGGAATCAACTTCGACGAGGGGGCAGGGCTCACGGGCGATACCGGAAATTACGGGGATTACACGCAGAGCAAAAGAGGAGATATATATGCTTGCTTTGCGAAAAAACTCGTTTCAGAGGGTAAAGCATATCCGTGCTTTTTGACGGAAGAAGAAATTACAGCGATAAGAGCATCACAGGAAGAAGCAAAGGCAAATCCGGGAATCTACGGCACATATGCGAAATCGAGAGCTTTGACTTTTGATGAGATAGAAGAGAAGGTCAAGAGCGGAGTGCCTTATGTCATCAGACTGCGTTCAGACGGCAATCCGAACCAAAGCTCTGAGACGGTAAGAAAAATATTCGTCAAAGATGCTATAAGAGGCACGCTCGAAATGCCGGAGAACTTCCAGGATACCGTTATTCTCAAAACGACCGGCATACCGACATATCATTTTGCACACGTAGTTGACGATCATCTTATGAGAACGACTCATGTAGTAAGAGGAGCGGAGTGGCTTCCGTCGCTTCCTATACACATAGAACTTTTTGAGAAGCTTGGCTGGGAACCGCCTGTGTATTGTCACACGGCTCAGCTTATGAAGCTCGACGAAGAAGGTAACAAGCGCAAGCTTTCAAAGAGAAAAGACCCTGAGCTTTCGCTCGACTATTACAGGAGCGAGGGCTATCATCCTGCAGCAGTAAGGGAATATCTGCTTACGATACTTAATTCGAACTACGAAGAATGGCGCGCGGAAAATCAGGATGCCGATATAGATGAATTTGAATTTACGACCGAAAAGATGAGCAATTCAGGTGCGCTCTTTGATCTAAACAAGCTGAACGATATAAGCAAGGATGTACTTCTTCGCGAATCTGCAAGCGCACTTTACGATTTTCTGAGAAGTTGGGCGAGCGAATCGAAACCGGATATACTTCATATATTTGATGACAGGGAATACCTTGAGAAGATTCTTGACCTCGGAAGAAACGATGCAAAGCCGAGAAAGGATCTCATATTTGCAAGACAGATAATAGAGTTCATAAGCTATTTCTTTGACAGCCTGTATAAGCCTGAAGACAGCTTCCCTGAGGAAGTATCAAAAGAAGATGCAAAGAAAATACTGAGCGAATATCTTAACGGCTACGATCATGCTGACGATCAGTCTGTATGGTTCGGAAAGATCAGAGAGATAGGCGCAGCTCTCGGATATGCGGCAAAGCCGAAGGATTTTAAGAAAAATCCTGATGAATACAAAGGTCATGTCGGTCATGTAAGTACGGTAATCAGAATCGCACTCATGGGAAGGGCGCAATCTCCTGACGTATGGGATATACAGCAGATAATGGGCGAAGAAATGACAAGGCGTCGCATCGGTGACGCACTTGCAGCGCTCTAACCTCGGAGGTAAACTTGGTAAACTTCGGAAACAAATGGGATGATGTCCTGAAGGACGAGCTTCAAAAAGAATACTACCAAAGACTTCGCGTTTTTCTTGCAGGAGAATACAAGAATCATACGGTCTATCCCGGCATGTACGATATATTTAATGCGTTCAAAAAAACGGATTTTGATGATGTCAAGGTTGTAATACTCGGGCAGGATCCTTATCATGAGCCGGGGCAGGCGCACGGCATGGCCTTTTCGGTTAAGCCCGGAGTCAAGCAGCCACCGTCGCTCGTAAACATATTTAAGGAGCTGAATGACGATATCGGAATCAAAAGACCCGAACCGTTTAACGGCTACCTTGTGCCTTGGGCTGAGCAGGGTGTCCTGCTTCTCAACACTGCACTTACCGTAAGAGAGCATAAGGCAGGCTCACACAGAGGGAAAGGCTGGGAGACATTTACGGACAGCGTCATATCAAAGCTCGCTGCCGGACCTGAACCCATAGTATTCATCTTGTGGGGAGCAAATGCACGCTCGAAAATACCCCTCATAAAAGAAGGCGGATCTCATCATCTTATTCTTGAAGGCGCACATCCAAGCCCGCTTTCTGCATATAACGGATTTTTCGGAGGAAAATATTTTTCAAAAGCAAATGATTTCCTGCAAAAAAATGGAAGAAATCCGATAGACTGGAATATAGAAACGTGATATAATAACTATTTGTTTTTGAATATAAATTTAAGTAAGTAAAGAAGGTAGAACATGTCTGAAAGACAGAAAATAATCAATATTGCAGTAATCGCACACGTCGATGCGGGAAAATCCACTCTTGTAGACGCATTTCTTAAGCAGAGCGGCGTTTTCAGAGATAACGAAGCGGTAGTAGACTGCGTAATGGATTCAGATGATATAGAGCGTGAACGCGGAATAACGATATATTCCAAGAACTGCTCGATAATGCATGACGACGTAAAAATAAATATCGTAGACACTCCGGGACATGCTGACTTTTCATCCGAGGTTGAACGTATAATGAAGACCGTAGATACGGTTATACTTTTAGTCGACTCAAGCGAAGGTCCGATGCCGCAGACGAGATTTGTACTGACAAAATCTCTCGAGCAGGGACTCAACCCGATTCTGTTTATAAACAAAATCGACAAAAAGGACGCGCGTATAGACGAGGTCGTAGACGAAGTATACGAGCTTTTCATGGATCTGAATGCCAACGACAAGCAGCTTGATTTCCCGATACTTTACGGTATAGCAAGACAGGGAATAGCTGTATATGACCCTAAGGAAGTAGAAGGCATCGAGGTTCAGCAGGGTGAAGTAAAGCTTAAGCACATGCCGGAAGGATACGGCGGATTTGACATCAGACCGCTATTTGACACAATAATCAAGCACTGTGAGCCTTATCCTGACAGGAGCGCAGAGCATCTTCAAATGCAGATTTCTTCGCTCGGATATGATGATTACATAGGAAGACTCGGAATCGGCAGAGTTACAAGAGGCGTTATCAAGGCGGGACAGACCGTTTCGATAACGAAGGAAGGCGGAGAAGTTGCAGAAAGAAAGATAGGACAGCTCTTCGTTTACAGAGGACTTAAGCGCGTTGCCGTAGAAGAAGCGGTATGCGGCGACATAGTGGTTGTATCAGGTATAGCCGATATATCGATCGGTGAAACGATATGCGAAAAGGGCTATGCGGAATCGCTTGGGACTATCCACATCGAGGAACCTACTCTCTCCATGAACTTCATGGTAAATACATCACCGTTTGCAGGTAAAGTCGGCAAATACGTAACTTCAAGACATATAAGAGAACGCCTCAGAAAAGAATTGGAGGTAAACGTAGGTCTTAGAGTTGAGGATACTGAAACTACTGACTGCTTCAAGGTATCGGGGCGCGGAGAACTTCACCTTTCAATACTCATAGAAAATATGCGCCGCGAAGGATATGAGCTTGCGGTATCAAAGCCTGAGGTAATCTACAGACGAGGAGAAAACGGCGAAAAGCTCGAACCGATCGAGGAAGTTGTAATATCAGTACCTGATGAATACGCTGGAACCGTAATAAGCAAGCTCAACATAAGGAAAGGCATGATGCTGCAGATGGCAGGCGAGAACGGATTTACGCGTCTCGAATACCACGCTCCTACGAGAGGTCTTTTGGGATATCGTTCGGAATTCATAAACGATACGCGCGGAGAAGGCTCTATGGAAAGAAGATTCTATAGCTTTGAGGAGTACAAGGGTGAGATTCCGGGAAGAACAAACGGCGTTGCGATCGCAATAGAAGACGGCGTATGCACGCCTTACGCACTTTTCAATATAGGAGAGCGCGTTCAGCTCTTTACCGAACCGGGAACAAAGGTATACGAAGGCATGATCGTCGGAATGAACTCCAGAAATCTTGACATGGAAGTGAATCCGTGCAAGGCAAAGAAAGCGACAAATATGCGTGCTGCCGGAACCGACGAAAACGTAAAGCTCTCGCCGGCGAGACACTTTACTCTCGAAGAAGCACTCGAATTTATAGCGGACGACGAGCTTGTAGAAATTACTCCAAACGATATAAGACTCAGAAAGAAGCTTCTCAAGGAGATCGAACGCCGCCGTTCAGGAAGGTAGGAGACTGATGTACTTTGATTTCAGCAAGCATTCGGAAGAAATAATATCAACCGTACTAAGCACATTTCTGATAATAGCTTTCGGTATTTTGACCATCAAAATAGCCGTTGCAATCGAAAAAAAAGCTCTTAAGCGTGGGAAACTCGATAAGGCGCTTCATACGTTTATCGTGAACGGCACAAAGATAATTTTGCTTGCTGCACTTCTGATAATGCTCTTGCAGAATTTAGGAATCAGCACATCGTCACTGATTGCAATATTAGGTGCAGGAGGTGCTGCAATAGCACTTGCACTTAAGGACAGCCTCGCAAATGTAGCCGGCGGTATTTTGATTTTGATAAACAAGCCATTCGGAAGAGGCGATGAGATAGAAATCAAGGGATCTGCAAATACATTCGGTGTAGTCGATGAGATTGACCTTCTGGTTACAAAGCTCCATACATGGGACAACAAGAAAGTATCTGTACCGAACGGTATGATCAATACATCTGTGCTCCTTAACTACACGGCTTCGGGACTCAGGCGCGTCGATGAAAAATTTTCGTGTGCATATGGCTCGGATATTGACAAGGTAAAGGAAATATTGAGAAAAGCCGTTTCGGAGGATCCTATCTTCGTAAAAGAACCGGCACCTATAGTCGGACTTTCGGCTCAGGGGAGAAGTGCTCTCGTATTTGACTGTAAAGTATGGACTAAGACAGAGACATTCTACGAGGCAGGTTATCGTCTAAAAGAGAACGTCAAGAAAGCCTTTGACCGCGAAAATATTTCCATACCTTATACTCAGATCGATATTCATACGAAATGAAGAAGATACTCGTAAGCGCATGTCTCTACGGAGACGGCATATACAGATATGACGGAAAAGAAAAAGCACTGCTCGATCCTCTATTCCTTAAATGGAAGGCGGAAGGCCGCCTTGTTCCCTTATGCCCGGAGGTGGCAGGAGGACTTACCGTTCCGAGACTTCCGGCGGAAAGGAGAGGTGGTAGAGTCATTCGGAGCGACGGCTTTGATGTTACGGAAGCATACAGAAGAGGAGCTTCATTTGCACTTGAGCTTGCCGGGCAAAATGAGATTTTATTTGCAATCCTGAAGCAAAGCTCGCCGTCATGCGGCTCGAATACAATCTACGACGGAAGCTTTTCCGGCAAAAAAATCAGCGGCAGAGGCATTACGACTGAGCTTCTCGAAGAACACGGCATCAGAG
>JAEXBK010000116.1 GCA_023394035.1 Bacillota bacterium | reverse complement strand
CGAGTATGCTCTTACCGCGTCCTTCTATTGCGCATTTTTGTTCATCGTTCCATCTTGTCATATCAAAATCTCCATGCTTTATTGCCTCTATTAAAGTTGATTATAACAAATTAATTGATATAATAATACCATATAGATAAACAGGTAAAGGAGTTTCCTATGATAATAAATAAAAAGCCAACCATGCTTATGATCCTTGACGGATTCGGACTCACATCGGCAAATGCCGGCAACGCTATAGAAAAGGCTGACAAACCTAATATAGATGCACTGTTTGCAAAATATCCGCACACCACGCTTTCCGCATGCGGCGAAGCCGTAGGACTTCCGGACGGACAGATGGGTAATTCCGAAGTAGGCCACATGAATATAGGGGCAGGCAGGATCGTATATCAGGATCTTCTGCGCATAAGCAACGCAGTAAAAGACGGCTCGTTTTTCAAAAACGATGCTCTCATTTCCGCAATGGAGCATGTAAAAAATAACAATACTGCGCTGCATCTCCTCGGTCTCGTTTCAGACGGCGGCGTTCACAGCCACATAGACCATCTCAAAGCGCTTATCAAAATGGCAAAGGATTATGGAATAGAAAGAGTATACATTCACGCATTTCTTGACGGCAGAGACGTACCGCCACGCTGCGCAGGTGACTACTTATCCAGCCTCGAAGAATTCACTGCTCAAGAAGGCGTAGGTGCTATAGTCACGGTATCGGGCAGATATTATGCTATGGACCGCGACAAGCGCTATGAGCGTATCCAAAAGGCATATGACGCCATGACACTCAGAGACGGTGTCGCTGCTTTTGATGCTATGAGCGCAGTAGAGCTTGCATACGAAAGAGGCGAAAATGACGAATTCGTCACGCCTACATGCGTATCTCCCGATGCGACTTCAAATGGCGATTTCGCAGTCAAGGACGGCGACGGCATGATCATGTTCAATTTCCGCCCTGACCGTGCAAGGGAAATAACGAGAACCTTTGTCGATCCTGATTTTGACGGTTTTGAGAGAAGAGTGCTCCCTAAGGGAATCAAATACGTCTGCATGACACAATATGACGAAACTATGCCTAATGTTTCTTTGGCATATCCGCCTGAACACCTTACAAATACATTCGGGGAATATATTTCTTCACTCGGTCTAAAGCAGCTCAGAATAGCCGAAACCGAAAAGTATGCTCACGTCACTTTCTTCTTCAACGGAAGAGATGAGGTTCCATACAAAAACGAAGACAGGACCCTGATACCTTCGCCGAAGGTTGCCACATACGATATGCAGCCCGAAATGAGTGCATACGAAGTCACGGACAAGGTTATCGAGCAAATAAATAAGGATGAATACGATTGTATCATCCTCAATTTTGCAAATGCCGATATGGTCGGTCACACAGGCGTGATGGAAGCTGCCGTAAAGGCGATAGAAGCCCTCAATCAATGCGTTGATCGCGTAGTAAGGGCAGTGCTCGCAAAGGGCGGGCAGCTTCTTCTCACAGCCGATCACGGTAATGCCGATGTCATGCTTGACGAAAACGGAAACGTTGTTACGGCTCATTCCCTGAATCCCGTTCCTCTTATTCATATATCAGATGAAGCGAGAGAGCTCAAGGACGGAGGCAAGCTCTGTGACATCGCACCTACCATGCTTGAGCTGATGGGCATACCTGTTCCTGCTGAAATGACAGGTATTTCATTACTAAAGTAAACCTTAGTCTATATATAGTTTACATCCAAAGGAACCAGATGAGCAGATAGCCGCAGAGGACGGCTGAGAATGTGAACGGTACGCTGAACTTCATAAAAGTTCCGGCACTCACATCGTAGCCTTCTCGTCTTAGGATTCCGAGTCCCGCAATATTTGCGCTTGCACCTATAGGAGTTATATTTCCTCCGAGCGTTGCGCCTACAAGAAGTCCGAAGTAGAGAAGATTCGGATCTATATCGAGACCGCCTGCTGCCCTTAGCTGCTGTGTAACTACCGCAACTACCGGCAGCATTGTTGCAGTATAAGGTATATTGTCTATAAAGGCCGAGCAAAGCACTGACATCCATACGATAATGGAGTATATGATGAATACGGACATTCTCGAGCCGTCACCGCTTATTCCCGCCAGCTTTTGTCCTATAAGATCCACTATGCCCGCCTCTGTTATACCGCCTATTATTACAAATAATCCGGCAAGCAGAGCTATAGTGTAGTAGTCTATAGCCTTAAGGGCTTTACCTAAAATGATAAGGCTTTCCGATTTTATCACAGCCCTTACTATTCCGATAAGAAAATAAAACATGCAGATTAATCCGTTTGTTATGTCAGGCTTATAAAACTCTCCGGGTGCAGCCGATGTCTTATATGGTATAAATGATACCGCAATCAAAGTAAGCACCGTAAGCAGCAAAAGGATCGTAGGACCTTTGTCCTCCACCTTTACTCTCTCGGTCACATGAACCGTCTGATTTTCTTTTCTCAGCATTATCATTATGATAATAACACTTGCAAGCGCACCCGCCTGTGTTACAAAGAACATACCCGGCTTTCCCTTGAGGAAGAAGAAGTCCATAAAATCGAGGTTTGCCGCCTTGCCAAGAAGAATAGATGTGGTATCGCCGACAAGAGTTGCAGCTCCCTGAAGATTCGATGAAATTGAAATACATATTATCGCAGGAACAGGTGAAATTTCGAGCTCCTTGCAGAGCGCAACCGCAACAGGTGCAACCATCAAAACCGTCGCCACATTATCTACAAAAGCCGATATTGTGCCCGCAAACAGAGAGAGCACGACTATGAGAATCTTAACTTTGTGAATATGAGTTACAAGAATGTCGCTCATGAGCTGCGGCATCTTCGAATCTATAAACAGTGACACCGTTCCCATCGTACCCGCTATCATCATGAGTACATTCCAGTCTATCTGTTTTATGGCATCCAAAAATCCGTAGTTGAAATCGGAAAATATGCCGAAGCTTCCTACTGCAACAAAAACAGCGGCAGAAACGACAGCTATTATCGGTCTCAGCTTCTGCATCGAGAACATCAGAACATATGTAATAATAAAAAGTATAAGAGCAAAAATCGTAAGATTATTCATTAAAGCCTCGTCCTCCCAAACTCATTCTTCATCGCTTTCCCTGCTTTAATTCCGGTTGTCCATGCGTGCTGCAGGTTGAAGCCGCCGCACGGTCCTTCAAAATCAAGTATTTCCCCCGCAAAGTACAGTCCCTTTACAAGCCTTGATTCCATTGTTTTCTCATCAATTTCAGGCATTATCACTCCGCCCTTCGTCACCTGCGCAAATTGCCAGCCCTTAACGCCTGACGGGTTAAGGGTAAACGATTTGAGCCTTGAGACAGCCTCCGAAGCCGTTTTGCACTGTCCTGCTATAGCCTCCGCAATCGGAGCTTTTACAAGCGAAACAAGCTTTCTCCTTAAATTGTATGCCGCATCATCAGCGCGTTTCTCGATAATATCTGATACCTGCTCCGACGAATATTCCGGTAAAAAGTCTATCCTTATCTCATAGTCGTCAAAGCCGTTCTCTATATTCCTGCCTTCCGGAATCAAAAGGCATCTCGAAAGATTAAATACGCATATTCCGGATATTCCGTATTCGGTAAACTGAAGCTCGCCGTATTCCTTAAATATTTCTTTGCCGTCCGACAAAAGCGATACTGAGCATTTTGATCTGATTCCGCTTAAGTTCATGGCTTTGATGTTCTGCTTTGTTGTTACCGGTGCAAGTGCCGGAATCAGTCTGCTTACAGTATGACCTAATTTTTTTGCAAAAGTATACCCGTCACCCGATGTTCCAAGCTTAGGAGCAGCCTTACCGCCTGCTGCAATCAGCAGCATAGACGAAGTAATCCGGGCTGATTCAGTCCGAATTTCAAAGCCGTCCGGTGTTTTTTCGACTGAAAGGGCCGCTGAATTTGTCAGTATCCTTGCGCCGCGATCTTTCGCTGCATGTATAAGGCAGTCTGCAACATCACGCGCATCCTCCGAGTAAGGATATATCCGCCCCTGCTCATCCGAACGAGTCAAAAGCCCAAGCTCAGAAAAAAAGACCGAGGTATTATCCCAGTCTTCGCACGCCAAATTCGAAAGATTACATCTTCCGTTTCCGGATG
>JAEXBK010000103.1 GCA_023394035.1 Bacillota bacterium | reverse complement strand
GCGTAAGATAGTAGAAGCATATTACTCTATGAAGATAGAAAAGGCTTTATCCAAAGAAGAAATTCTCGAGTACTACCTTAACTATATATATTTCGGGTTTAACTGCTACGGCGTTCAGACCGCATCTTTAGACTATTTCGGTAAAGAGCTTAAGGATATAAGTGTAGCTCAGGCAGCAGCGCTTGCATCCATACCGCAGCTTCCGAATGACTACTCTCTCGTATTTTTCATACCTGACGGCAATCCTGAGGAATATAAGGATGTTCTTCTTAAGGAGACCGAAGAAGGTATATACATCATGAACGATGCCGAAAAGGACAGACGCGAAACGTGTCTCTACCTGATGAAGGATCAGGGCATGATCACAGAAGAGCAATATAACGAAGCCATGGCAACTCCGCTTCGCGATATGCTCAATCCTAACTACAGCAGATTTACTCCGAAACAGAATTATTTTGCGGACTATGCAATAGAAGAAGTCATAGCAGACCTCATGGAGAAAAACGAATGGTCAAGATCTCAAGCTGTCAATAAGGTTTATTCCGGCGGCATCAGCATCTATACAACTCTTGATTCGCAGGCACAGTCTGTTGCCGAGGCTGAATTCAATGATTCTGATAATTTCCCCGGCGTAGATCCTAACTATGACTACGAGGATAACATCATTGACGAAAATGGTAATCCGATGCTCTACCCTTACGAGTCTTACTTCGATTCAGAGGGTAATTTCACACTTCCTGCCGGTGATGCCGAAAAGAGAGATGACGGATCCGTCAAAATATTTGACGGACGAATGCTTAACATTTATAAGACAACCGTTCCCGAGACGACTTCTGCGGATGGTATAGAATACAGTCTCGAATTCAAAAACTTCTATACATTCGAAGATCATGTGCTCTATACGTACTCCGGCGGTTATATAAATATTCCTGCAAAATATAAATCGGTTGACGATGAAGGCAATCTCATTATATCTGCAGACTTTTTCAAGTCTGACGAGCATAAAGAATTCATGAAATTCAATGACGACGGCTCGCTCACATTACCGTTATCATCGTACACTTTGAATAAAAAGCTGGTACAGCCTCAGGGTGCATTTGTAATCATTGAAAACTCAACGGGACATATCAAGGCTATGCTCGGCGGTCGCGGACAAAAGGGCAAATTTTTGTTTAACCGTGCCGACAATGTACGTCAACCGGGTTCATCCATTAAGCCTTTAGGTGTCTACTCGGCTGCGTTACAGCAAAGCATGGAGGAAGCCGAAGCCGGCGTTAAGCACAAATTCACAAATTTCCACATAGACAAACAGGGCGATAAGTTCTGGGGTGACTATATCACTGCAAAATCTCTCGTAGTAGACGAAAAGACAACCATAGACGGCAAGGTCTGGCCTATGAACTTCTCAAAAAGCTACTCAGGTATTACATCTTTGCGTAAGGCTATGGTGGACTCGCTAAATACATGTGCTGTAAAGGTCTGGCTACAGGTAGGTCTCGACTATTCCCTACAGAATATAAAGAACTTCGGCATATCTACACTTGTCGAAGAAGGTGAAGTCAATGACCTTAACTCCTCTGCCCTTGCTCTCGGCGGAATGACAAGAGGTGTCAAGCCTATTGAAATGGCAAGTGCATTTACTACATTCCCGAATAACGGGGTGAGATATGATACCTGCTCATACACCAAAGTTGTCGACAAAGAAGGCAATGTGCTTCTCGAAAACAATCCTAAGAAGCACGAAGTTCTCGATCCGGGTGTCGCATGGATTATGGGAGATATATGCAGAAGCGTAGTACTGGATATTTACTCATATACAACAGCCAATCTTGACGGTACATTTGTCGGAGGAAAGACAGGAACTACAAGCTCTAACTGCGATAACTGGTTCGTCGGTTTTACACCTACCTACACTGCTTCGGTATGGCTCGGTAACGACTATAACATTCCTCTTACCGCATATAGTATCAGCGCTGTAAGAGCTTGGGGAAATATCATGCGGAATGTTGAAGGTGCATATGGCGGCGAACGACTCGATCCTCCATCAAATGTCATATATACTGACGGCGAATACTTTATAAACGGTACGCAGGGCGGCAATTTAGACTTGGATAAGCTCAAGAGTAAAGCCAAAATATGTAAGGATACAGGTCTTCTTGCTACTCCTGAATGTACAAATGTAGAGGACAAGGAATTCTCAATATTCGACGAGGATTTCAAGGAAGGCGATGCATACGAGCCATCAGGATCACCTAAATATTACTGTTACCTGCACAATCACAATCCTTCGCAGTATCAGGTATCTCCTGATAAGCTTAAGGAGTTAATGGAAAAGCTTGCAGAAGAACAGAAAAAATTAGAAGAGCAAAAGAAGCTCGAGGAAGAGAAAAAGCTAAAGGAACTGTTAGAACAACAAAATCAACAGAATAACAATAACAATAATAACAATAACAATAATAACAATAGCAACAACAATAGTAACCCTAATCCTCCGGGACCTAACCCTCCGACACCTTAAGCTTCTAAACTTAATAAATGTAAACTTAAAACCGGGGCTAAGCCCCGGTTTTAGATTTTGTCTTATCTTATTGTTTTAATAAAGTCTTCTACACGCTTTCCTATGTTGTCTGCCTTGAAAACTGATGAACCCGCAACAAGTATATCTGCACCGGCATTTATAAGCTCCCTTGCGTTTTCAAGTGTTACACCACCGTCAACCTCTATAGCGAAGCTCAGACCTTTCCGTTCTCTTATCTCCGAAAGGGTTCTTATCTTCTCAATAGAAGAAGGGATAAAGCTTTGGCCTCCGAAGCCCGGATTCACGGACATTATCAGTACAAGATCAACATATTCGAGCAGGTAATCGAGAGCACTGAGTGAAGTTGCAGGATTAAGCGCAATTCCCGCTTTTATCCCCTTTTCCTTAATGCTCATTATCGTTCTGTTAAGGTGCTTTGTTGATTCTGCATGTATCACTATATACTCGGTCTTCTCTGTAATAAAGTCAGGAAAATATTTATCCGGATCGTCTATCATAAGATGTACATCATATGGCGCAGTATTCAGCTTATTAAGGGACTTCATGACTGCTGCCCCATAGCTGATATTAGGCACAAAATGTCCGTCCATGACATCAATATGAAGTAGATCGGCACCATGCGCTGTAACAAACATAGCATCTTCTCCGAGCCTCGAAAAATCCGCGGAAAGCAGTGACGGGGCAAGTTTTTTCATTTTCTTCTCCTTTTTATTTCATTCAAAATTTCAATATATGAATCATATCGCGACTGGTGTATCATGCCTTTTTCTTTTCGTTCAAGCACTGCGCAGCCCGGTTCATTTATGTGCATGCAATCTCTGAACTTGCACATTGATTTAGCCTCGCGAAGCTCAGGAAACATTTCCTTAAGCTTATCGTACTCTATATTATCCGTATTTATTGACGAAAATCCCGGCGTATCAAATATTCTTCCGCCTTCGCAGGAAAACACCTCAACATGTCGTGTAGTGTGCTTGCCGCGCTTTGTTTTTTCGCTTATGCTGCCTGTCTCCATCATTGCCTCGGGAGCAAGAATATTTATCAAGGTTGATTTTCCTACTCCGGATTGCCCTGCAAAAACAGTATTACATGCACAAAGCTCGCTTCTCAGATCATCTATGCCGCTTCCATTGAGGGAGCTTATGCATATCGTCCTGTATATAGGCTCATATATCTCCCTAAGATAGGATATTTTCTTTTCTGATGCAGCATCGGTCTTGCTTATACATATTATCGGAAGAGCCTCTTTCAGCTCAGCCAGCACTGCAAGCTTATCAATTATTATTGTATTTGTTTCTGGCTTTGATGCAGATGCAACTACGACCACTTTATCTACATTTGATACCGGTGGTCTGTCGAATCTGTTTTTCCTCGGTTCCAGTGATTCTATGACAGAGTCGCCATCTTCTTTTATTGATATACCGACAATATCTCCTACCGTCAGAAGATCTCCGTCCTTCTTGAATACGCCTCTTCCCTTTGCTCTGAAAACGCCATATTCGGTGTCTACAAAGTAAAAGCCGCCTATTCCTTTTATTATTGTTCCTTTTGTTTGGTCACTCATTATTTCGTGCCGATCCAAATTTCAACGGTCGAGCCTTTTTCAAGTGCATTACCCGATTCCGGGTTTTGTCTTATTACGATACCTTCCTCTTGTTCACTTGCCTTTTCATGTGAGATTTTAGGAACCAAGCCGCTCTCCGTCAAAATCCTTACCGCGTTCTCCTCCGTTTGACTCATCACATCAGGAACATTTACGTTATCAGCTTCTTTCTTGACTCCTATCCAGAGGTTTACCGTTGAGCCGAGCTCATAATCGCTTCCCGCTGTAGGGAATTGACGAAGCACTGTTCCCACTTTTTCGTCATCGTCTACTTCTTCCGTATTTACTTTTCCTACGGTAAATCCTTTTGATTCTATAACGGTTTTTGCATCCTCCTGGCTTTTCGTCAGAACATCAGGCACAAGGTCTGTAGCCTTCTTCTTGCTTACTACGATGTCTATTGCAGTACCCTTAGGTGCAGTTTCGCCGGGAGCCGGATTCTGTGAAATTATATATCCCGGTTCCTTTGATCTTGTTTCTTCAAAGGTTACCGATCCAAGCTTGTAACCGTATTTTTCCAAATGATTTTTAATTTCTTCCTCGTCTACGAACTTTCTGTCTACAACTTTAACAACCACGCTCTTCGACATGCCGCTGCTTAGGTTCACCGTTACGATATCGCCTTTTTCTATATCAGCTCCTGATTCCGGGAACTGTCCTGCAATCTTGCCTTCTCCTATTGTGCTGCTTTCTATTGTCTCGCCTTTCGATATTTTGAGACCCATTCCCTTAAGGAGCTGCTTTGCCTCTTCATAGGTGCGACCCTTTAAATCCGGCACCTTAAGCTGCGTATTACCGCTGCTCAAAACAACGCGTATCGTTCTCCCCTTCTTTACCATCGTGCCTGAGACCGGTGCCTGAGAGACGATATTTCCTTCTTTTATTTCCGCACTCGCTACGGTTTCTTCCTCTTTTTCGATAGTAAGACCGAGAGCTTCGAGTTCTTTCTTCGCTTCCTCATATGACTTATTTTCGAGATTAGGCAGCTTAACCTCGCTTCCTGCTCTCAAAACGCGCGGCACAATAAGCAGCAGAGCAATCAAA
>JAEXBK010000060.1 GCA_023394035.1 Bacillota bacterium | reverse complement strand
AACAAAGACATTGCGTTCGGTGGAAGCGAGCTTTGAAAGGAACTCATTTATGCTATTTGCCAATTCCTTCTCTTCAATCAAGGTGTCGGTATTAAATGAAGACGGCAGACAGCCTTCGAGTTCTGAGATTGCAATATCTGCTTCTCCGCTGCCGCGCTTTATGGCTTTTGATGTGCGCAGCTTGTTAAGCGATATATTTCTTGCTATCCTGGCAAGAAAAGGGGATAGGCAAGCCGGTTTATCAGGTGGTATCGCTTCCCAAGCAGCAGCAAAAGTATCGCTTGCCGCTTCTTCCGAATCTTCTCTGTTGTTCAGAATGTTATATGCGATGGCATAGCAGTAGCTCCAATATTTGTTTTTTGCTTCTGAAACGGCCGTTTCATCTCTCAGCAGAAACAAGTCTACTATGATTTTGTCTTCCATCTGTTTACCTCAGCAATGATGTGCGATATCGCTCTTTATAATATAATAACAATTTTCTGCGGTAAGGTCACATGAAATATTATTGTTGAAAGAGCAGTCGGGATGGGTCAGATCCTTTCTAAAGCGAGTTCATTCCATAAAATCAAAAAAATCATCAAAAATGGCGCAGAAACTTGAAGAAAAGCGAAAAAATGGAAAAATATACAGGTATTATGTAAACTCGATGTGACATATCTTTTGTATGCAAAAATACCCGACTCGCATCGGGTATTTTCTTTTGGCGGAGGACACGGGACTCGAACCCGCGGGGCTGTTACGCCTTACTCGCTTTCCAGGCGAGCTCCTTAGCCACTCGGTCAATCCTCCATACATATTCATATTGGCTGTTCATCGAACACTCAAATATTCTATCATACGGAAACGGTATATGCAAGGGGGAAATACGGCGTATATGTCGTGCCATGTGTGAAGACAGTGCGGGAGGTTTTCACATTGGGTAACGGGCATAAAGCTTGGAATATCAGAGAAGTACAACATATTGTACTTATTCAAAAACACTTATTCTACATATAACAATCACATTATTGTTGACTTTTTAACTAATAGGTGTTAAATTACATATATTGGATTAATATTTCAATGATTAGGGAGGACTTTTTATGAAAATTTCCAGATCAAAAGTCGTCTTTGTCGTTGCACTGGCGCTCATATTCGTAATGAGCATGCCTCTTATCGCAATGGCAGAAGATGGCGCAGAGTATGAACCTAACCTCTATGCAACAGTTTTATCACTTTTGCCGCCTGTAATCGCTATAGGCTTAGCACTTATTACTAAAGAGGTTTACAGTTCGCTCTTCATAGGTATTCTCAGTGGTGGTATACTGTGGTCAATCGGTCTTGGCGGTGCTAAGGTAACATTCTTCGGAATCCTTACTCACGTTATGACAGACGGCGTTGTAGCAAGCCTTGCTGACAGCTACAACATGGGTATCCTCATATTCCTTGTCCTGCTCGGATGGCTTGTAGCCATGATGAACAAGACAGGGGCTTCTGCTTCATTCGGTAAATGGGCGGAAACACGCATCAAGACAAGAAGAGGCGCATCACTTGCTACTATTCTTCTCGGATGCCTCATCTTCATCGATGACTATTTCAACTGTCTGACAGTAGGTGCCGTTATGAGACCTGTAACGGACAAGCACCATATCTCGCGTGCAAAGCTGGCTTATCTGATCGATGCTACTGCAGCACCTGTCTGCATCATAGCTCCAATTTCATCATGGGCTGCTGCGGTTACGGGATTCGTAGAAGGTGAGGACGGATTCTCGCTCTTTATTCGTTGCATCCCTTATAACTTCTATGCACTTCTCACACTCGTTATGATGCTCGGTCTCGTATTCTTCCAGTTTGATTACGGTCCGATGCGTATACACGAAGAAAATGCGATTCACAATAACGATCTCTTCACAACAGCCGACAGACCGTATGCAGATGCTGATGATGATTCGATTCACGGCAACGGTCAGGTAAAGGACATGATCGTTCCTGTAATTGCACTCATTCTCATATGCGTTATATTCATGCTTTTCGCAGGCGGATTCTTTGACGGCGAAACCTTTATTGATTCGTTCTCGAATACCGATGCCTCGGTAGGTCTTTCGATAGGCGGCATGGTTGCGCTGATACTTGCAATCGTTTGGTATATTGCAAGAAGAGTTCTTACCTTCAAAGAAGCTATGGAAGCTTTCCCTGAAGGATTTAAGGCAATGGTTCCTGCTATAATGATTCTTACATTTGCATGGACACTCAAGGCTATGACGGACAGCCTCGGCGCTAAGCAGTTCGTAGAAGCACTCGTAAAGGGCGGAGCGGAAGGTATGCTCAACTTCCTTCCTGCGGTAATATTCCTTATTGCTGTCGGTCTTTCATTTGCTACCGGAACTTCATGGGGTACATTCGGGATACTTATTCCTATCGTAGTTCCTATCTTCCAGGGTACAAACGAAACAATGCTTATCCTTTCAATGTCAGCTTGTATGGCAGGTGCTGTATGCGGTGACCATTGCTCACCTATTTCCGATACTACAATTATGGCGTCGGCAGGTGCTCAGAGCAATCATATTAACCACGTTAATACGCAGCTTCCGTACGCGCTTACAGTTGCAGCTGTATCATTCGTTTCATACATCATAGCTGCATTTGTTCAGAACGTATTCATTTCACTTCCAATCGCAATCGTTCTTATGATGATTACGCTTTATGTAATCAGAATCCAGTACGGCAAGGAATCTGAATAATATTTTCAAGGCTTAAGCAAACGAAATATAACGAATTCGATAGGCGTTGCCCATGCGGGCGACGCCTATTTTGCACTATTTTGCGGTTCTGACATCTTTCTGATAAATAATCTTCAAATTTTTTTAATTTTGTGATATAATATAATAAATTAGACTATATCATTGGAAGGTGAGTAAGGAGCTGTTTTTTTAATGTTCAAGAAAAATGATCTTGTTATGTATGGCGCAATAGGGGTATGCCGGGTGACCAAAATCGACACGCCTGATTTTGTGGAGGATAATGACAGGCTGTATTATTTTCTTGATCCTGTTTTTCAAAGCGGGGCAATATATGCGCCTATAGATAATGAGAAGGTTTCTATACGCCCTGTGATAAGTGCGGACGAAGCGAAGGCTTTGATAGATGATATTGACTCAATCAAAACGGATGACTTTAAAAGCAGAAGCATGCAGCAGCTTTCACAGCATTATCAGGAGATTCTTGATACGCATAATTGCAGAGAACTGCTCTCACTGACAAAGACGATATACAAAAAATCAATAGAAGCATCTGAACAGAATAAGAATCTCGGGCAGATTGATAAGCGCTTTATGAAGAAGGCAGAGGATCTTTTGTTCGGTGAATTTGCGGTAGCCCTTAATACAGATCGAGAGGCTATCGGAGAGAAAATATATAAACGATTTTCTGCACAGTAGGGCTTAAGCGGACTAAAATGCGATAAGCTAAGTCAGTAAACAATTTTAATTAAGGAGCAGGCGTGAACGGATATATACTCGGATATATTATTATTTCATTATTAGGACTTCCCCTGTGGATATATACCGGAGTAACGGCATATCGTAAGCTGCACAATGTGGAAGCCCAAAATAAATACCTTATGATAGGGTTGACGGCATGTATCATAGCTGCAAATGCATATATAATCTTCAGGATATTTTCAAATCGCCCGGAGGGAATACAGTTTTTGATGCAGCTTTCGGTATTGCCGAGTCTTTTGCTGTATAATCGTGTAATCAAGTTTGCGAAAAAAGCTGATACGGAGCTAAACTGAACAGAATGATTCGACGTCGAATGTCGCAGGCAGGCGGTAACGCTTTCAGCTTGCGGCATTTTTTTATTTTGATGCCCATACCGTATTGACTTTTGACGCATATGATATATAATTGCTTAATGAGTTTACAAATACTAAACAAAATGTTTAGAAAGGTATTTACATGTATACGGATATCGGCAAAAAAATCAAGGAGCTGCGAATAGTCAACGGACTTACGCAGGAGGAGCTTGCGGACAGGGCGGAGCTTTCAAAGGGCTTTATTTCTCAGCTTGAGAGGAATATGACCTCACCGTCAATTTCAACGCTTGAGGACATACTTCAATGTCTCGGTGCTAGGCTTGCCGATTTTTTCAGCGAAGAGGATGACGAAGAACAGATTGTTTTCGGAAGCAGCGACTACTTTGAAAAGAAGGATCCGATACAAAAAAATACGATTAGCTGGATTATACCTAATGCCCAAAAAAACGAAATGGAACCTATAAGGCTTCATTTGCAGGCGGGCGGAAGCACATATCCTGATACACCTCACGAGGGGGAAGAGTTCGGTTATGTCCTCAAAGGAAAGATAACTATACATCTCGGAACTAAAAAATATACAGCAAAAGCCGGAGAAGCATTTTACTACACGGCAGATAAACCTCATTTTATAACATCGAAGAACGGCTCCGAGCTTATCTGGATAAGCACTCCGCCGAGCTTTTAATCATAGAAAGGAAAGACCATGGCGCCTCTTGTTGAACTTGTTAATATAAGCAAATCATTTGAAGATACTCTCGTGCTTGATGAATTTGATCTTGCAGTGGGGCAGAACGA
This sequence comes from Bacillota bacterium, assembly GCA_023394035.1. Lineage (GTDB taxonomy): Bacteria > Bacillota > Clostridia > Peptostreptococcales > Anaerovoracaceae > Eubacterium_B. The sequence goes on along the minus strand of JAEXBK010000060.1, from coordinate 3,562 downwards.
GTTTATTACTCTGCTTGGCCCTTCGGGATGCGGTAAGACCACGACTTTGAGAATAGTCGGAGGCTTTGAAACACCTGATAAAGGCTCGGTTATTTTTGAAGGGAAAGACATTACGGCAGTTCCGCCTAATAAGAGACACATAAATACGGTGTTTCAGAAATACGCACTTTTTCCTCACATGAATATCGAGGATAACATAGCCTTCGGACTCAAGATAAGCGGCAAAACAGATCAATACATAAAAGATAAGATAAAATACGTTCTGAAGCTCGTAAACCTTGCAGGCTACGAGAAGAGACGCATAGACTCACTTTCGGGAGGCCAACAGCAGAGAATTGCTATGGCACGCGCCATAGTCAATGAGCCTAAGCTGCTTTTGCTCGATGAACCGCTTGGAGCGCTCGACCTGAAATTAAGGCAGGACATGCAGTATGAGCTCATCAGGCTCAAAAATGAGCTCGGCATTACATTCCTTTACGTTACACACGATCAGGAGGAAGCTCTTACGATGAGCGATAAGGTCGTTGTAATGAACGGCGGATATATACAGCAGATGGGAACCCCTGAGGAAATATACAACGAGCCGGAAAATGCTTTTGTTGCAGACTTTATAGGCGACAGCAATATAGTTGACGGCATAATGATCAAAGACCGCCTCGTTCAGATTGCAGGTACTGTCTTTGATTGTGTGGATTCAGGATTCGGAAATAATAAGCCTGTGGACGTAGTAATACGACCTGAGGATGTCCTTATAAAGGCACCGGGCGAGGGTAGGATGGAAGGAAGAATAATACATAACGTATTTATCGGAACCTTCTACGAAATGGAAATCGAAGCAGGCGGAATAACATGGCTTGCTCAGAATACGGTCAGCCATCCTGTGGGAGAACAGGTAAGCATAGATGTGACGCCGTTTAACATACAGATAATGAATAAACCTCAGTCAAAGGACGAGGAGGCAATCGAGATAGATGTATAAAAGAAGATTTTCGGTTCCATTTATCGTTTGGATCATAGCCGGCACGGTGATACCACTTGCCGTAATCGCATATTACGGTCTGACCGACAGAAGCGGAGCATTTACAATATCAAATATAGCTGCAATATTCGGGGCTGAGCACTTCAAGGCGCTTTGGCTTGCGCTTCTTCTTGCATTTATAAGTACGCTTATATGCCTGATTCTTTCGATTCCGCTTGCACTCATCTTAAGAAACAGCAAAATAGGCAAAAAAGGCTTTATGGTTTTCATATTCGTACTTCCTATGTGGATGAATTTCCTGCTCAGGACTATGGCATGGCAGGTGCTTTTAGAAAGAAACGGACTGATAAATGTCGTTGCCGGCATGATAGGGCTTCCGGAGCTTAAGCTTATAAACACACCTTATGCTATAGTTCTCGGAATGGTGTACGACTTTTTGCCGTTCATGGTGATGCCTATATACAACTCAATGATGAAGATAGGAGACGACATAGTAGAGGCTGCGTATGATCTCGGAGCAACAAAGGCAGGCGTAATCAAAGACATCATGATTCCGCTTGCACTTCCCGGAATCGCAAGCGGGGTAACAATGGTATTTGTTCCTTCACTTACGACATTTGCAATATCAAATATGCTGGGCGGAGGCAAGATACACCTCATAGGAAATATAATCGAGCAGGAGTTTACGACCTCATCCAACTGGAATCTCGGGTCGGGACTTTCTCTTGTAATGATGATATTCATAGTAATAAGCATGGCGCTCCTTTCGCGCATAGATAAGAACGGGGAGGGGGATCTGATATGATAAAAGCTCTGAAACGTACATATCTCGGAATAATCCTGCTCTTCCTCTATCTGCCTATATTTACTCTTATAGTGCTTTCCTTTAATAAGAGCAGATCAATGTCTGTTTGGAGCGGATTTTCAACATCGTGGTATAGACAGATGTTCGGCAACGATCAGATAATGCAAGCGATAATTAACACGTTTTCGATAGCGATATGCGCTTCGATAATAGCGACGATAATCGGAACGCTTGCCTGCATCGGGATGATGGCAATGAAGAAGAAGAATCAAAACACGCTTCTTGCCTTCAACAATATACCGCTTTTGAATGCCGATATAGTAATAGGAATATCGCTGATGATGATGTTTCTCGTATTCAATATCTCGCTTTCGTGGGGCACGGTAATGCTTTCGCATGTGACATTCTGCATACCTTATGTGATACTTTCGGTATTGCCGAAGTTCAAGCAGCTTACACCTAACGCATATGAAGCGGCGCTCGATCTCGGTGCTACTCCGTCATATGCTTTCAGGAAAGTCGTTCTGCCTGACCTCATGCCGGGCATAGTGTCAGGAGCACTTCTTGCTTTTACGATGTCGGTAGATGATTTCGTAATAACACACTTTACGAGAGGTGCAGGTATTAATACAATCTCTACGCTGATATACAGTCAGGTTAAGGTGGGAATACGACCTACATTGTTTGCACTTTCAACGGTGATATTCGTTATAGTTTTGGTGATATTGGTTGCGGTAAACGTTATAACGGACCGCACGGAGGTGAAAAAAAGATGAAAAAGAAAATCGCACTTATTTTGATGCTTTTGATGGCTGCTTCCGCTGTTATGCTGACTTCATGCGGCGGCGGAGCAAAGAACGGAGAAGTAAAGGTCTATGGCTTCGGGGATTATATAGACCCTGAGCTTATCGACGAATTTGAAAACGAGACGGGCATCACGGTCGTGCTTGATACCTTTGATACTAACGAGGAAATGTATCCTGTAATAGCAAATCAGTCGGTAAAATACGACGTAATATGTGCATCCGATTACATGATAGAGAAGATGAATGGCGAGAACCTTCTTGCAGAAATAGACTATGCAAACGCTCCGAATATAGAAAACATAGACGGGAAATATCTCGAAAAGGCGGCGCAGTTTGACGAAGGCAACAAGCATTCTGTTCCTTACACATACGGAACTCTCGGAATCATATACAACACAAAGAAGATAAAAGAAGGCGAAATAAAGTCATGGAACGATCTTTGGAATTCTAAATACAGCCAGCAGATCGTAATGCCGGACAGCATAAGAGATACCTTTGCTATAGCTCTCAAGGCTAAGGGATATTCTCTTAACACGGTCGACGAAAAGGAGCTTGCGGAAGCGACAAAGTATCTTACGGAACAAAAACCGCTTGTTTACAAATATGCAAATGATTCGGCACGCGATCTTGCAATAGGCGGATCTGCCGATATAGCTGTAGTTTGGAGCGGAGAAGTGCTTTATTCGCAGGAATCAAATCCGGATCTTGAGTTTGTACTGCCTGAGGAGGGAAGTGAGGAGTTTCTCGATATGTGGGCGATTCCTGCAGCAGCCGAAAATAAGGAAAATGCCGAAAAATGGATAGACTTTATGATGGCTAAGAACACGGCGCTTAAGAATTTTGAATATCTTACATATGCAATTCCGAATAAAGCAGTAATGGAAAAGATCAAAGACGACAAAAAGACTACTTCATATCTTTTCCCTGAGGTTCAGATTCTTGCAAAATGCGAAATGCTTAAGAGTCTTGGCG
>JAEXBK010000027.1 GCA_023394035.1 Bacillota bacterium | reverse complement strand
CCGCCTGAAAGCCTATCCGCACGGATATTGGAAGCCTTGCGCTTATCATCTGCATTACAGGCACATTTTTTTGAATATTATATGAAAGTCCAAGATCGCCGGTGAGCATTCTTGCGACATATTTCCCGAACCTTATTACGAGCGGTCCGTCAAGACCGTATTTTGCTTTGAGTACGGCAATCTGATCGGGAGTCAGCTTTTCGTCGTTAAATGGCGAGCCCGGCATATACTCAAGCATCAAAAAGAGTATGAATATGATGATCAAAAGCGTCATCAGCGACATCAGAACTCTTTTAAAAATATATTTTTTCATAGCATACCTACTGATTGTTTATCATGATCCGTCAAATCATGGATGGCTGAGCACCTTATACCGTGTTCAGCCACCCTATAAGTTAGTACGCGATTAGGCTGTTATTTAGCTTCCTTATGCGCATGCTTGAAGAGATTGCCTATGCTGGCGTGCTCTTCTATTCCCGTCAGATAAGCCTTCTGCAGAAGGGCGTTATTCTTCTGGTAAACAGGAAGGATTGCAGCTTCCTTGAGAAGCTCTGCTTCTATATCTCTGAGGAGCTTCCAGCGAGCCGCAGGATCAAGAGCGGTTTTACCCGAGCTTGCTTCTTCTATCATCTTGTCATAATTTGTGTTATCCCATTTGATCTTTGTTTTTGTTGTTACGAACTGATCAAGATATGTCATAGGGTCGGCATAGTCAGGACCCCAACGTGTGAGCGAAAGCTGATATTCGCCTTCGGATTCACGCTGCAGACGAGACTTCTTCGCCATAGTTTCGAGGCTGATTGTTACGCCCGGAAGATTCTTCTGAATAGCATCCTGAAGATATGTAGCAACGCCTATTGCCGATTCGGTATCTTCTACGAGAAGTGAGAAGGTTACAGTTTCAATTCCGAGCTCTTTCTTTGCAGCTTCCCAGTATTTAAGAGCCTGTTCCTTGTTGAATTCAAGATATGTAGGAGCTCCGTCACGGAAATCTTTTCCGTCAGGACCTGTTGCGAGCATTGAAGGCACGAAATAGTTTGCAGGATGCGAACCGTCTTTAAGCACGCCGTCGCAGAGCTCCTGCTTATCAAAGCAAGTTGCAAGAGCAAGTCTCATGTTTGCGTTTGAAAGTGCAGGGTCCTTATGATTGCAGATTACGTACCAGAGGAAGCTTCCGTCTACTATGCGGCATTCTGGATCGGATTTGTACTGCTCAACGAGGTCTCCCGTGATAGCTATTTTGTCTACGTCTCCGTTCTGATATGCAAGTACGGCACTCTGTGCGTCCTTTATAACTACAAAGTTTACTCCGTCAACAGTGACTTCATCCTTTGCATAATAATTAGGATTGCGTTCAACAGTCGTTTGTGAGCCGCCCTGATCCCAGTGGGTGAGCTGGAATGCGCCGTTCGCAAGTGTAGATTCTACGCTCTGTCCAAACAGCTTGCCCTGCGCTTCGCAGAACTTCTGGTTTACAGGATAAAACGGCGGGAAAAGCAGGAGCGAAAGGAATACAGGTACAGGACGCTCAAGCGTTACGATCAGCGTCTGCTCATCCTTTGCTTCAACTCCGAGAGTCTCCTTATCGGCACCTTCATATGCTATAGCTGCCGCATTTTTGATGCCTGATGTGTCTGCGATCAGGAACTGGTTTTCACTTCCCGTCTCGCAGTCGACGAGGCGCTTCCACGAATAAACGAAATCGTTTGCCGTGACAGGATCGCCGTTAGACCACTTTGCATCCTTTCTTATATGGAAGGTATATACAAGTCCGTCATCGCTTATATCCCAGCTTTCAGCTATGGCAGGGATAATATTGCTGTCCTTGTCAAACTGAGTAAGACCCTCCATCGTGTTTTCAATGATAGTGTATGATGTGCCGTCTGTAACAGCGTGAACGTCCATCGTTGTAAGTTCAACATCAACACCGTAATTGACCATGACCTTTTCGCCATTTGCGCCTCCGGATGTGTTTTCTCCGGAAGACGTTCCGCCTCCGCAGCCTGTGAGTGTCATCGTGACAATCATCAGGAGAGAGAGGATAACAGTAATCGTCTTTTTCACTTTCATTTCCTCCATAATAATACGTCCTAAGCTTCTTCCATACATGCCTTACCACCCTAAGAGCCTAAGTTCAAATTCAGTAGCCACATCTTGCCGTCAACCGTTGGCTCATTTGCACGTATATTCAGAATTCTTTTCGCAGATTTTATTACTTTAGTCTCCCCTTGTCTATGGATGAAATCCCCCTATTGGCAAAAAACGCATCAAAAAACGACTGGGGGATAACCACCAGTCGTTTTTTATCGTTGAAATTACGCCATTTTTTCTTCTGAGAAAAATTTCTGTGTCAGCTCGGCTCTGTTTTTGACATTCGCTTTTATGTATATGTTCGTCATATGCTTTTCGAGAGTACTCGGTGAAATGAACAACTCCGCCGCCAAGTCCTTGAGGTTTTTCTCACTCGTAAGCACGGCATTAACCACTTCCGCTTCCCTTGCGGTGAGCGATATTGATGTTTTGAACTGCTCAAGCTTCAGCTCAAACGGAACGTCTGCCTGCTGGATATTCTGGTAGATGCTGTCATAGAAGAGCTGAATCAGAATGACGACAAGAGAAAACGTCCGTAGCGTATACACGAACATCCTTCCGCCCGGTATCGTTATTATCATTGACAAAACAGCTATGCCGGCCGCCACGCCGAAGGTCACGGAAGCAGCTCCGATGTTAACGACATGAGTTACAAAACCCTTTCTTACAGGGAACACTATCCCGGAGCACGTTATATAAAGCACTATTCCGCCAAACGCCATTGAGTTTACAGCCGAAGCAAACGGTGCGGAAACAACCACGCCGAACACGGCATCGTTTACAAGTGTCAGGCAAACGCAGCAAAATGCTATCATAGGCAGATAATACTTTGTTTTGTCCCATACGATCCCGGCAACTATCGCGCCCACTCCCGAAAAAACGATCAGCGGAAATATGCTCGTTATGATGCTTTCTGCGCTGTATATCGGAAGCACAAGGCAAAGCTCCGCTCCGTATCTTATGCCTATAAGGGCGAGCAGGATTATGTAGTTTATAACCGTTCTCCTGTCCGAGACGAGCTGCATATCGCTCCTAAGCACCCTCTTACGCATAGAAAGATACCTGATCGGCGGGCGGCAATAAAAGTATATCAGCAGAACAAAGCTCGCTACTACCGCAAGCGCCGCATGGTCTGTTTTTATCGTTATCGCAACGAGAGCACTGCAAAAAAGCAAAGCCAGCGCGATCGTCCTTCCTGCATATCTGTCGAGTCTCAGCGCATCCGCAATTACCGAGTTTATAAATATCGCGGTATAGCCTATATTTACTGCGGCAACGGAAGCGCAGACCACCATCAAGGTATGCGAAAGATGCAGTCCCGCTCCCGGCAGTGTAACTGCGTATGTAAAAATAATTATGAAAAATAAAGTATTGATCGTCTTTTCATTCTTGCATTTCATTTTGATGTAAGAGGCGGCGGCCATTCCTGCAAGAACTGCTGCCAGCACTACCGCAGTCAGGAGCAGTGCATCCTTTACCTGAAATGTGACTTTTATCCTCTTAAGTAAAAAGGAAAGTGCCAAAAGTATATGAAAGCAGAAAACGCCAAGAAACCAAGAGATATTCAGTGTTCTTGCAAATTGCCTCATTTGCTCCTACCTTTTTCCGTTTATCCTTGCGGCAAATATTATCCTGTCTTTTCCGGTGAGATCCGCACAGCATCTGATGTCGTCAAATTCACCCGTTTCGTTGAGCAGAGCCATTACGGCATCGCGTTGGTCATGACCGATTTCGAGCATCAAAACGCCTTGCTTCTTGAGATGTGCTCCGGCCTCCTTTGCGATTATCCTGTAAAAGTCAAGACCGTCTGCACCCCCGTCGAGAGCCGCCATAGGCTCATGCTCCCTGACCTCGGGCATCAAGGTCGGAATCACGCCGGAAGCAATATAC
>JAEXBK010000110.1 GCA_023394035.1 Bacillota bacterium | reverse complement strand
GGAATATACGCTCAAAAAGCCAGTTCTGAAGCGTCATGTTTTCTCCGTAACCTCTCATGAGGCTCATAGGGGAATGTGCATGTGCGTTAAAAAATCCCGGTATTAAAATTCTGTTTTTGCCGGAGATCACCTTGCGCTCTTCCCTTTCTTCTGTACCTATATCTGTACCTATATATGAGATTACGCCGTCGGTTATTTCGACGTTCACGCGCTCTCTTATTTCAAAGTTTTCATCTAATATATCAATATCCTTGAAAATCATATCCTTTTCCTTTCAGACAATATCCGCTTTTATTATATCACTTTTCAGCTGTTTTGTCCTTAAAGTCATACAGTATCTGAAGAAGTGCTATTGTATCCTCTGTTTTCCTCTTTGGCATGTACGAAAATTTGATAAGCGGGTCTACACCTCCGTGGAAGAAGACTCTCCTTCCGAAGGTTTCGTCAACCTTCATCAAAGCATAAGCCTTGAGGGGGCTTGTCCTGTCAAATGTGATTATTATTTTATCGTTTTGCTCAAATATCCTAAGCACGCCAAGTCTTGAGGCAAGCGCACGTATTCTTGAAATATTTATGAGGTTCAGAGTTTCCTTCGGCAAATCTCCGAATCTGTCGAGAAGTTCGTCGATAAGCTCTTCCGCATCCGACGCTGAAAATATCTCAGCAATTTTCTTGTACATCTGTAGCTTAAGGGTTTCGTTTTCGATATACCATGACGGTATATTTGCAGGTACCGAAAGCTCAATATTAAGATCATCGTTACTTTCCGGTATACTCTCGCCTCTTGATCGCTTTACGGCTTCGTCTACAAGCTTACAGTAAAGCTCATAGCCTATGCTCATCATATGACCGCTTTGTTCTGCTCCGAGAAGATTTCCTGCACCTCTGAGCTCCATATCGCGCATGGCTATTTTGAATCCGGCACCGAACTCTGTAAAATCCTTTATTGCTTTCAGCCTTTTTTCGGCTATTTCAGTCAGATTTTTGTTTTTCTTGTGCATCAAATATGCGTAGGCAATTCTGTTTGATCTGCCTACTCGCCCCCTAAGCTGATAAAGCTGTGAAAGACCGCATTTGTCAGAATCTATTATGATCATAGTGTTTGCATTAGGAATGTCTATTCCCGACTCGATTATAGTCGTCGCAACAAGAACATTTGACTCTCCTGAAATAAAGCTTTTCATTACTTCCTCAAGTGCGTGCTCGCTCATCTGCCCGTGACCCACCGCAATTTTTGCTTCAGGCACAAGTGATGCTATCCTTTCTGCGAGCCTCGAAATACCTCTGACTCTGTTGTATACGACAAACACCTGACCGTCTCTATCGAGCTCCCTGTTTATGACTTCCCTGATCGTTATATCGTCTTCATCGGTGACATATGTCTGAACCGGATATCTGTCTCCCGGCGGTTCGCTTATAATGCTCATATCTTTGATTCCTGTAAGCGACATATTAAGAGTTCTCGGAATTGGTGTTGCGGACAGCACGAGCACGTCTACATTTGTCTTTAGGCGTTTGAGCTTTTCTTTGTGCGCAACACCGAAGCGCTGTTCTTCGTCGATAACAAGGAGTCCAAGATCTCTGAATTTAACGTCTCCTGACAAAAGCCTGTGAGTTCCTATTACGACATCGACTTTTCCTTTTATAAGCCCCTCTACCGTCATATCCTGCTGCTTCTCTGTACGGAAGCGTGAAAGCATGTCTACTGTTATCGGGAAGGCTGAAAATCTATTTTTGATGGTTTGATAGTGTTGGTTCGCAAGTATTGTTGTAGGCACGAGTACCGCTACCTGCTTTCCTTCCGTAACACACTTGAATATAGCTCTGGCGGCCACCTCGGTCTTACCGTATCCGACATCGCCGCAAAGAAGTCTGTCCATAGCCTCCGGCTTTTCCATATCCTTCTTTATTTCTTCTATGGAATTAAGCTGATCTTCCGTTTCATCATAGGGGAACGAGTCCTCAAATTCCTTCTGCCATACGGTGTCAGGTCCGAATGCATAGCCCTGAACCGCTTTTCTTGCAGCATAAAGCTCTATCAGCTCCTCAGTCATTTCGGCTATTGCGGCTTTTGCACGAGCCTTTGTCAGCTTCCATTCATCCGACGAAAGCTTGCTCATCTTAGGTGCCATTCCCTCAGAACCTATATATTTCTGAACGATGTCCATCTGCTCTACAGGTACATAAAGCATATCAGCGCCGGAATATTGTATTTTGAGGTAGTCCTTAGTCGTTCCCTGAACGGTCAAAGCCTCTATGCCGAGGAATTTTCCTATTCCGTGGTTTTCATGAACGACAAAATCGTCTTTGGCAAGATCGGCAAAGGACATCAGCTTGCTTCCGGAAAATCTTTTTTTCCTGCGCTTCCCGAGCCTTGATGTCGCAAAGATATCGTTGTCGCTGTAAATTACAAGCTTGGCATCATGAAAGATCATTCCCGAGGACAGCGCGCCTTCCCTGACGGAAATTCTGCCCGAATCAAATCGTGATATGAAATCCGCTAAGGTCTTTGCCCGATCTCCTGATGAAGCGCCTATTACAACATCAAAGCCTTTTTCGATGTCTTTTCGCAGCTCATTTTCGAAGGTTTCGAGATGTCCGCTGAAGCTCGGCGTCTGCCCGCATTTTACCGATATGGTTTCATCTGTCTCAATGCCGTCTAATTCGCTTTCAAATGGCATTATAAAATATAATTGTTCCTTTGAGAGCACATCAAACAAATCCTCTTTACCTGAAATCAGTTTCATATCTTCAGGCACTGCAAGACCTCTTTCGAGCAGCATTTCAAAATCGTTTTTTGATTCCTTCTCACGCAAATCAAGCGTCTCAAATATCCTGAGCGGATCATCAAGGATTACCGATACATCCTTCATGTAGTCCCATATGAACTCATACTCGTCATAGAAATAGTGAATATAGTTTTCTAAAAGAGCCGAATTTTCAAATGTATCTATATCTTCGATAAGTGTTTCAAGTCTTTCCTTCAGCTTTTCTGCCTGATCATGTCTTCCGTTTTCTGAAAGCAAGGCAATCTGTGCATTATATTCATCCTCTATCTTTCTTCTTCCCTCATCAAAGACATCGTCTTCCTTCATTATCTCCCTTGCAGGGTATATTTCGACCTGCTGCAGATTCTCAATGCTTCTCTGCGTCTCAGGATCATAAGTTCTGATAGAATCGATTTCAGTACCGAAAAGTTCAATTCTGAAAGGGTCTTCAAGGTTCGGAGGAAATACGTCTATGATTCCCCCTCTCGCCGAGAACTGACCAGCAGACGAAGTTATATCGACACGTTCATATCCGAGCCTCGAAAGCTCCTTCTTTATATTCTCGACATCTATTTCCTCTCCTGAGGATATCGTGATTACTTTACTTTCAAAGCTTCCGTGCGGTATGAGCTTTTTTACGGCAGCCGAAACAGGAGCTATGATTATCGCTTCATCATCGCTTCCAAGCGTTTTCAGCGCCTTCATCCTTGATACGGAATTATCATTATTCCGAGCCTCGAAGTTTATAAACACCTGCTCCTCGGGCGGAAGTACCGATATGCTCCTATTGCAAAAAAAAGAAAGATCCGCAGCCAGTTTTTCTGCACGGCTGCGGCCGGAAACTATGATTAAATACTGTTTATTTTTTTGCATTACATCGGATATGACCTTTGCCGATCTGCTATCCGATACGCCCGTTATTCTAATCTTTTTCCTTTTCATCTTTTTCGCTTTCGGCTGTTTTTTTGCTTGCCTTGTTATATCTGTTCATGGCAATATCTATTCCGCTTTCGATGAAACATACCGTAGCCGATACGGCTGCTTCGACGGACTCCTCAAGAAGAGGAGCCTCATCTTTTCTAAGCGTTCCTATAACGTGATCTATCAGGTCTCCTTTGTTTGCCGCGCCGATTCCTATCCTGATTCTCGGAAATCTGTCACTTCCCGTATGGAGGACAACCGACCTCATTCCGTTATGCGTTCCGGCACTCCCGAACTTCCTCATTCGGATGACACCCTCCGCTATATCTATATCGTCATATATTACAATAAGCTCAGATAAATCCGGTTTGTAAAAGTTTATGACTTCTCTGACCGCTTCTCCGCTGTTGTTCATATATGTTTGCGGCTTTACTATTATGACCTTTTTGCCGGCGATATTTCCTTCACCGACAAGAGATTTGAATTTGTTTTTTTCGATTTTGATACCGTATTTTTCCGCAAGCCTGTCAACTGCGATAAATCCCATATTATGTCTTGTTTTCTCGTATTTTTTCCCGGGATTTCCGAGTCCGACTATAACATACATCAGTATCTTCCTTATCTTATATTAAAGCTTCTTGTCAGCATCAAAGAGTCTGCTGATCGATCCGTTTGTAAATACCCTTGTCATCGCTTCCGCAAACAGAGGTGCGACAGAGAGGAAAGTCATTTTGTCGAGCTTTTTGTTCTCCGGCATAGGAATAGTATTGAGGAGTACCATTTCGCTTATAACCGACTTCTCTATTCTCTCTACAGCCGGGCCCGAAAGTACAGGGTGCGTTGCACATGCCATTACATCTTTTGCTCCGAGCTCCTTTATTGCGTTTGCTGCGTTTGTAATTGTGCCTGCAGTATCTATCATGTCATCTATGATTATGCAGTTTTTGCCTTCTATGTCGCCTATGATGTGCATGATCTCGCTTTTGTTAGGCTCCGGACGGCGCTTGTCTACAATTGCTATCGGGCAGTTTAAGTATTCTGCCATATTTCTTGCACGCGTAACGCTTCCGTGATCAGGTGAAACGATTACGACATCTTCTAAATTTTTGCCCTGAAAATATTTTGCGAGGATAGGCAGTCCTACAAGATGATCTACAGGTATATCAAAATATCCCTGAATCTGATTTGCGTGAAGATCCATTGAAAGAACTCTGTCAGCTCCTGCCGCAACTATCAGATTTGCAACCAGCTTTGCCGTGATAGGGTCTCTTGCCTTTGCTTTACGATCCTGTCTCGCATAACCGTAATATGGAAGAACCGCATTGATTCTGCCAGCTGAAGCTCTCTTCATGGCGTCTATCATTATAAGAAGCTCCATGAGATTATCATTTACCGGATCACTTGTTGACTGAACGATATAAACGTCAACACCTCTGACGGATTCCCAAAGATTAAGCGAAATTTCTCCGTCACTGAACTTTGTTACAGTCGCTTTTCCAAGCGGCTTTCCCATGATCGATGCTATCTCCTCTGCAAGCTCCGGATGAGAATTCCCCGTAAATACCTTGTAATCCGAAAATGCGCCGTTTTTCATTGGTAATACACCTCTTTCTTGATTTATAAGCAATTATTTCTTTTTGTAGAGACCGCGTTTAAGCGCCCAGCCTTCAATATTTCTTTGTCTTGATCTTGCAATGCAAAGTGCATCGTCAGGTACATCCTCGGTCACGGTGCTTCCCGCCGCAATGTACGCCCCTTCTCCCACGTTTACAGGCGAAACTATATTGGTATTGCAACCGATAAAGCTTCCGTCGCCTATATTCGAGCGGTATTTGTTTGTGCCGTCATAGTTTACGAATACGACTCCGCATCCCAGATTGATTCTCTTACCGAGATCCGCATCTCCTATATATGTAAGATGTGCCGATTTTGTTCCGTCACCGAGCGTTGAGTTCTTAATTTCAACAAAGTCTCCGACCTTGCATCCGTTCCCGATCTTGCTTCCCGGTCTTATGTATGCAAACGGACCTATGTCGGTATCGTTTCCGACAGTGCTGTCAAGTATAACGGAATTCTCGACGGTTACGCCATCGCCTATATGGCTGTTCTTGATTCTGGTGTTCTGATAAATTTCGCAGTTTTTGCCGATAGACGTACTTCCCTGAAGCGTTACGAGAGGTCCTATTACCGTTCCCTCTCCTATCTGAACATCCGGATCTATATATGCAGTATTGATATCTACAAATTCAACGCCGTTTGCCATATGCTTAAATATCACGGCTTTTCTTTCGATTATCTTGTCATCGTATGATTGCTTCATTCCGCTACCTGCTCAAGTATCATCTGTCCGGTCTTATAAATATCGCCCGCACCCATAGTTATTACGAGGTCTCTCCCCAAAGCTTCCGTCTTAACCTTGTTTGCTATTTCCTGCATGCTGCTTATATAGTATATCTCTTTTTCCGGATATTTCTCTTTGATTTTTTCCGCAAGTATCTCAGATGAAATATTGTATATATTTTGCTCACGCGCCGCATAGATATCTGT